>JALSKY010000133.1 GCA_026988585.1 Deltaproteobacteria bacterium | reverse complement strand
CTGGAAAGGGCTATAGCCCTTTGGGGTACTCCAGAGATATTCAATTCGGATCAGGGTAGCCAGTTTACCAGCGATGGCTTTATATCAGTTCTGGACTCCCATGGGCTCCGTATCAGCATGGATGGCAAAGGACGTTTTAGCGACAATATCTTCATAGAGAGGCTTTGGAGAAGCCTCAAGTATGAATTGATCTACATTAGAGAGTTTCCTACGGTTTCAGCCTTAAAAAAAGAATTGCATGCCTGGTTTAGGCTGTACAATGAAGAAAGATTCCATCAGGGCCTTGCTCATAAAACCCCTGATGGAGTCTATCGTTTTAGTCAGGCATCTTAAGATGATGGTCAAAGGCGAACTTAAAATGAACAGAATACTGTTCAAAAATTGGGTACCACTTCAAGCCGGATTACGCGAATGTTTTGGACCGCTTTAACGTCTCTGTCAGCCATGGTGTCTGCCGGTTGAACAAGAAAAAATTTCCCATCTTTTTCTATGGGAGAGCCGTTAATTTTGTCAGCAATTATTAGGCGGCTGCCGGATGGATCAAGGAATACCTCACCATAGGAAAACAGAGAACGATATCCGTCAGCTGCTGATATAAGAAATATGGTCCGCATGTCGTGGTCGATTCCGGCTTTTTCAATGATCTGCCTAAATGATACGCCGCAAAACTCTCTGACACCGTGGTATCCTTTTCCTTCCCCTATCATTGGAACCTTAACACATGTATGAGGATAGGGGGACAGGTCTTTAACGGACAATTGTCTCTCGACAGCTCCACTGACTGTAAAGCCTGGGGAAAACAAGACCTCTTGTTTCTTTTTCCCTACCTGAGGATGCAAGTCCACAATCTTTATGGATGCAATACCTTCCGGTGAGCGGTCAGAAAAATAGTCCTTGCTAATCACCAACTTAGGAAACTCTATTTTCCTGTGGAGTTGGCTTAGCCTGGATCTGAAGACCTCCGGCACATGACAATTTCTGCAACTGTAATGGGGTATTATGGGTATGGCAGAAATGGCAACTATTACTTCCGCTGGATTGCGGTAAAATACTTCCCCCCATGAGAGTGCAACCTGTTTTCCCCTTTTGTCTGTTACAAGTATTGCCAGATCCACTGGTTTTGAAAAATCAGCATTCGTCTTCTTTATGGCAGCCAGTTCAAGGAGTGTCCTCAGTGGAACCCCCCGGTAATGGAACACTCCGGAATATTTGCCATCTCTTGTCACTTCATTGAGTTGTACCTGTACGGTCTGGAATGAAGCCAGCTCCGTTATGCTGAAATGTAAGGGACGCTCAACACAACCGGTAATATTTACCCCAGGCAATGAGCTTGCAAGTGTTTGGCCGGCAATACATAGCACATAAACCATGACAATAAATAAGAACTTTTTCATGAAAGATTCCTTTCGCCATATTTAATTGTCTTTTAATATTTGGCCGAGATCCCCAGCCAAAAGGTCCTACCAGGAGCTGGATATCCCGATTGGGGCTCATAGTACTTATCAAAGATATTGTTTATCGATAGAAATGCCTCCGTATGTTTCATAAAGGGCTGAGTTATCTTGGCGTCAAACACAGTATATGAGTCAGCTTCTAACACAGGTGTGTCTGGTTTGGTCGGTGTAGGCAACTCGGAATATGTGCTGCTCACATAGGTCATATTGAGGTCAAGATTTGTACCAAGGCGCGGTATTGTGTATTTTGCAGCCACATCTACCTTATGTTTTGGAATATCTGCCACCTTGTCTGTGACTCTGCCGTCACTCCTGTCACGGGCATTGTTATAGGTATAAGCAGCCTTGAGGGAGACATCCTTGAATGGCCTGAAACATGCACTAACTTCAAATCCTGTCATTTTTACCTTTGCGTAATTTTGATAGGTGCCTGCTACATGGGGGGCATCTCTGCTTATCCTGTCTGAGATGTCATGGTGGAATGGTGCAAATTCCAATTGTAAAGTTTTGCCAAGCTGCGTTGAAATTCCAACAGTGTAATTTATACTCTTTTCAGCCTTAAGGTTCACATTTCCAGATCTCGAAGAGTAGAGCTGGCCAAGGGTGGGGAATCTGGTTTTTCTGGCCACTGACGCGAAAATCCTTGTGGAATCTGAAAAACTATAAGTGATTCCGATCATGGGGTTGAATTCATCCTGTGTGTCCGGAACTTCTTGACTTTCTTGTCGAAGGAAATCGCCTGTGAATCTGTCGGTCACGTTTTTCTCGGCTTTGTCAACTTTAAACCAATCGTAACTGATCCCTGCCACTATGGTCAGGTTATCTACATAGGTGAATACATTTTCAAGTGCTATGGATCCTGTATAAGAGAAGGACTCTGCAAAAGGTAGATAATCATCATCGCGTTCCTTATGAGAATCCCCCCGGTAATGTACGGCCATTCGTATGGAATTCCATTCCGTAAGCATGTAATCAGAAAGGAGCATTCCTCCTATCAAGTAATCTTTATATCTACTCACCGCAATCTTATCGGTATAATCAACGTCATAATATGATGCATAATCGTCAACATGGTTATGGTAAAAGAGTTTTCCCTTTAAGGTTAATCTCTCAGATATATTATTGCTGCCGCTAAGATCGACACCCCAATCATCATACCTTTGCATGCGCCCAAGGTAAGAAAATGCCGGTTTAGACGGAAAAACCCTTGCAGTGTCCAGATTAGAAGGAAACCCCTTTTTGGACGCCACGTAATGAAAATTCGCGTAATATTCGGAATCTTCTGAAGGCTCAACACCTAATTTCGCCCACAAACTGTGGCTTTTATAATCTGAATTATCCCTGAAATGCCCGCCATCTTCCAGGTAAGTGGTTACGGTTCCGCCCGGTCTGTAAGTGATAGTCCCCAGTCTGGGCTCGAAGTCCTTTGAAAGCCTCGTTGCATCTGAGTTTCTGTATGTATAGCTAAGCCAGTAGTTTAAGATGCCCTTTTTCATTCCATGGGATACTGTAAAGACCTGGGCGTTTTTTTCTCCCACCTCCAATTTTGCAGCAAAGGAGGGCTTCTCGGAAGGTTTTTTTGTAATGATATTAATTACACCTCCTTCTCCGTTAGCACCGTAGAGAACAGATTGGTTCCCTTTTTCAATCACTATTTTGGATACATTGGCAGTCGTAATCTGGTTGAGATCAAGTTTCCCGAAATTTGTTTCATAATAGGGTACGCCGTCAATCAGCACCTGGATCTGGGATTGATCAAAGCCGTGAATGGATACATCGGGCTCACTTTTGCGGCCTACTAATACATTTAGACCAGGGACATAGCGCAATGCCTGTGCCACAGAATGGCTGTTGGTGGCTTCGATTTGCTCAGCAGTAAGCTCATATGAAATGGCCGTATCGTCTTCATGCTCTTTCTTCGCTGAAACTACAACTTCACCGAGAGTATAAACCTTGAACTCCTTGTGATCCTGTGCTTCTTCACCATGTGACGGGCTCGACAAGAGAATAGATAGTAGAGCCATAATCCATAAAAAATCCGTACATTCGATTGCAACCTCATGTCTCATCTCCCCCTATTTCTTATGGTCTGGCATATCCGCGAGAAAATTGCCTAGTCATAGCCAAATACATTGCCACTCCAACAATCATAAGTAGGTATGTGATCATAAAAGGAGCCAGAGCCTCATCGAAATCATAACGTGATACGGCCAAAAGCTTGAGGGACAGATGTGCCAAAGCCATGACCAAGAAAAATTTCCACCCAGCTCCAACCGTGCCACCTTATATCAAATCTGACATAAATAGATTCAAAAAAAGAGCAATCCGATAATCCCGCAATTGCTATCCACATAATCAAAACCAAAAGATTGGGAGGATACTTATATTATAAGAAAGGGGTTGTCAATATATTTTTAAAATAAAATTTTGAATAACTCAGGTAACTAATAATAACTAAAACCTACATATAATTACACAGCTCACTGTGAGGTCTCTTCACTCTTCCAGCACCTCCATTTTGACGGGGATTTGGGAACCTCGGCTTAACTTTTGGGAGAAAAATAAAGATAGTTGAAGTTAAAGTAACCTCAGAAACTAACTGTCAGGACCCCCAAGGGATATGACCATAGACAGGCCGAACCAGGTATGGTGTCCTGATATTACATACCTGCCCATTCCAGGAGGCTTTATGTATCTTTGTGTTATTATGGGCTGGTATTCCAGGAAGGTGCTATCCTGGAGTGTTTCCAATACCCTGGATGCAGAGTTTTGTATAAGTTGTCTGGCAAGGGCTATAGCCCTTTGGGGTACTCCAGAGATATTCAATTCGGATCAGGGCAGCCAGTTTACCAGCGATGGCTTTATAGGCGTTCTGGACTCCCATGGGATCCGTATCAGCATGGATGGCAAAGGACGTTTTAGCGACAATATCTTCATAGAGAGGCTTTGGAGAAGCCTCAAGTATGAATTGATCTATATCAGGGAGTTTCCTACGGTTTCAGCCTTAAAAAAAGAATTGCATGCCTGGTTCAGGCTGTACAATGAAGAAAAAAGATTCCATCAGGGCCTTGCTCATAAAACCCCTGATGAAGTCTATCGTTTTAGTCAGGCAGCTCAAGATGATGGGCAAAGGCGAACTTAAAATGAACAAAAGACTGTTCAAAAATTGGGTTCCACTTCAAACGGCACATGGAATCTCGGAAGGCATTGTAAATAAAGCGTTTTTGATGTGTTGGCGCTGTGGAGACTGAATTTCCGGAAGGCGGCGAGCCCTTTAGCATTTGATTTACAACAAAGTACTATGCAAATTTTCCTCACATTTATAACTCCCTGCAAACCTCCCTCAAAAGACTGTTTCTGTCCTTAATGGTCCGCTCATAATCGATCATCTGTTCCATAGCAACTGGAGCGTCGGTGTGACCCAGATCTTATCCCATGGTGATAGACCAGAAAAGATGCCAGCCTCCATTTTCTTTTGGCACGACAGGTGATATAAGGAATATGGTCATTTGAAAAAAACTTTTATTGAAGGAGAATTATGATCATGGGCAAAAAGATTGTGGTGATTGGTGGGGTGGCATGCGGACCAAAAGCGGCATGCAGGGCCAAGAGGCTTGAACCCTCTGCAGAGGTACTGATTCTTGAAAAGGGCAGTGAGATTTCCTATGGGGCATGCGGCCTTCCATTCTATCTCGAAGGGGAGGTAGAGGATCTGAAAGAACTTACTGCAACCCCAGTTGGCGTTGTACGGGACCCCAAATTTTTCAAGGCAGTAAAAGGGGTTGATGTCCTGCTGAACACCGAAGCCACTGCAATTGACAGAGAGAGAAGGATAGTTGTTGCCAGAAATACCCAGGACGGCTCGGAACAGACCTTTCCCTATGACCGGCTGGTCATTGCTACAGGCAGCAGTCCGGTCAGGCCCCCAATACCTGGTATTGACAGGGAGGGCATATTCTGCCTGAAAACCCTGCAGGATGGGAAACGGATAAAGGATGCCCTTCAAAACGGCAAAGGAAAAAGCGCTGTAATAGTTGGGGCAGGACTAATCGGTATGGAGTGTCTTGAACCCTTGCTGAAGGCCGGTTTCAAAGTGCACCTGGTGGAAAAGCTTCCATACGTTCTTCCGGCACTGATAGATGAAGAGATGGCAGCTCATCTGATGAAACATATTGAGTCAAAGGGTGTTGTTCTCCATTGCGGGCAAGGGGTTACAGAATTTCAGGGTGATACCCGGGTAACCAAGGTAATCACTGAAAAGGAGGAGATAGATGCGGATCTCGTACTGCTGGCCATAGGGTTCAAACCGAATACTGAGCTGGCAAGGGACGCTGGTCTTGAGACAGGTCCAATGGGTATAAAGGTTGATGCCTATATGCGCACATCTGATCCTGATATCTATGCTGGTGGCGACTGCGTAGAGTCATACAATATAGTTACAGGAAAACCCATCTATGCTCCTCTGGGTTCAACAGCCAACAAACATGGCAGGATAATCGGAAACAACTTGGCAGGATGGCAATCCAGGTTTCCTGGAGTCACCGGGACGGGAATCTGCAATGTAATGGGTCTCAATGTGGCCAGGACCGGGCTGACAGAAAGAGAAGCAAGGCTGGAAGGAATCCATACAGTAACCTCACTCTGTCCAGGGCCGGACAAACCGCACTATATGAAGGGGGCCAAACTGATACATCTCAAATTGGTGGCTGAGCGATACAGTGGAAGGCTCTTGGGAGTGCAGATAGTTGGTCCAGGAGAGGCCCTGAGCCGGGTGGATACTGTGGCAGCCATACTCAAGAGCGGGGGCAGTGTGGATGACTGTTTTGAAACAGATATGGCCTATGCCCCACCCTATACAAATGCCATTGACAATCTGATTGTTGCAGCAAACGTGATTCAGAACAAAATGGACGGGGTGATAAGATCCTATTCACCCGTAGAGGTAAAGGAGAAGCTGGATCGCGGAGAGGATTTCATCTTTCTGGATGTTCGCACCCCGAAGGAGTTTGAACAGATGAGACTGCCTTATGAAAATGTAATCCATCTGCCCCTTGGAATGGTGAGACAAAAAGCCCTTGAGCTGCCGAAAGAGAAGGAGATCATCTGTCTATGCAAGGTCTCCCTGCGGGGTTATGAGGCAGCAAAGATTCTTGAAGGTGAGGGTTTTCCCAGGGAAAAGATACGACTACTGGACGGAGGTCTCCTGGGATGGCCCTATGAAAAGGTAGTGGCTTAACGTGCTGATAAAGAAAAAGAATATGTGCTTTCTTCCCTGTATGCCACGAGGTGGCGAAAAGGGACCAGCCTCAAGGTGACCTTTTCAGATCATCCATCTACCAGTACAAGCAGGCCAGCTATTCAGACAGGGCAGAAGAGAAGAAAGAGAGAATCTTCTGCCCGTAACCCAAATCAGATCAACAGATTGCAAGCTGCCTTCTATAGCCCTTAGGCGATTCAAGAAGGATCCCTGTAAGGTTGCACCTTATATGGTGACCCTTCAGGGATCAGCAACGTGATCTCCTGTATATCCTCCTGATCCAGAAGATCCGGTACCATTGTAGTCCTGAACAGGTGAGGCAGGCCGCTCTCTGTAATGATCTGCATGGACCGCTTTATCCTGGATATGTCCGTTTTCACGCCTGACAACTGATCATACTTATGCCAGGGTGCCTTGATATCCATGGCAATGAAATCCAGCAACCCCTTCTCTATGAGTTTGAGCAAATGATCCGGTTGACTGCCGTTGGTATCCAGTTTGACAGCAAAATCCATCTCTTTGATCTCCTGCAAGAGATCAGAAAGATCCCCATGAATGGTTGGCTCTCCGCCAGAGATCACCACTCCCTGCAACCTGCCTCTGCGCCCTTGAAGAAACTCAAGGCACTGTTCAATAGACCCTGATTCAAGACCTGACTGGTTATCTCCTTTTACTCCTGGAATATCCGATGATTCAGACGTTGAAGAGAGGTGGCCTGAAGTTTTGGAGATGAGTGAGCTGTTATGACAAAATGGACAGGAAAAGTTGCAGCCTCGCAGGAATATGACAGCTGCAACCTTTCCCGGAAAATCGGTTAATGTAAAGGGTTCAATTCCCCCTATTTCCATGGCCAACCGCGGAATCTTTCAAAATCTTTCAATTGTCTGGCAGAAGGACAGACCCAAGGTGTTCAGCTCATAGAGCTCCAATAAGGCATACATGCTGTCAGACCATAAATCTCGATCTGATTGTAAACTCAGCCTGCTTGCCATCATTCCACTGGTTTACCGGTCTGAGATAGCCTACCACCCTTGAATAGACCTCTGTTTCCTCGCTGCACTCAGGACAGATGGGCACCTCACCTTTGATATAACCATGCTCTGGACAGATGGAAAATGACGGAGTTATTGTGAAATATGGCAATGAGTAGTTCTCACACACCATCCTTACAAACTCCTTTACCGATGCAGGATCCGGTGCTGCCTCACCGAGGAAGACATGGAGCACGGTACCGCCTGTATATCTGGACTGAAGGGGCTCCTGCAGGTCCAGTACCTCTACAATATCAGTAGTGTGGTTCACTGGTAACTGGGTGGAGTTGGTATAAAATGGAGTGCCGGTCTTCTCCATGTTCACTATCTTCATGGATGGATACCGTTTTTTATCTATCTTTGCCAGCCGGTATGCAGTCCCCTCGCCAGGGGTAGCCTCAAGATTATAGAGGTTACCGGTCTCTTCCTGAAACTGGAGCAGCTTCTCCCTCATGAAATCCAATACCTTTCCTGCAAAGGCCACAGATTCAGAATCTGCCAGATCCTTATCCAGGAGATTCAGGCACGCTTCATTCATCCCGATCAGCCCAATGGTGGAGAAATGGTTGCTCCAATAACTGCCAAACCTCTTCTTTATATTTCTGAGATAGAACCTTGTATATGGATATAGTCCCTGTGCAGAAAAATGCTCGAGGACCTTCCTCTTGCTCTCGAGACTGGTCCTGGCCACCTCCATAAGTTGTTCCAGCCCCTGAAAGAACTCCCGGGCACTTCCTGAACGGTAGGCAATTGCTGCCATATTTATGGTAACAACGCCTATGGAGCCGGTAAGAGGATTGGCCCCGAACAACCCCCCTCCCCTCTTTTCCAGACTGCGAACATCCAGGCGGAGACGGCAGCACATGGATCTGGCATCGTCAGGGGACATATCTGAGTTGATGAAGTTGGCAAAATAGGGGATGCCATACTTGGCTGTCACCTCCCAAAGCCGCTCTATTCCAGGATTATTCCAATCAAAATCACTGGTGATATTATAGGTGGGTATAGGAAAGGTGAAAACCCTACCCTTGGCATCTCCCTCGGACATCACCTCGAGGAAGGCCTGGTTGAGCATATTCATCTCATGCTGAAAGTCACTGTAGGTCTCCTTCTGGAACTCCCCGCCAATGACTACATGCTGATCCCTGAGGTTGATAGGTGGTTCCAGGTCCATGGTAAGATTGGTAAACGGGGTCTGAAACCCTACCCTGGTGGGTACGTTTACATTGAACACAAACTCCTGCAGGGCCTGTTTAACCTCGCGATAGGAGAGGTTGTCATATCTGATGAAGGGGGACAGAAGGGTATCAAAATTGGCAAAGGCCTGGGCCCCTGCTGCCTCTCCCTGCAGGGTATAGAAAAAGTTTACTATCTGTCCCAAGGCACTCCTGAAATGACGGGCCGGGCTGCTCTCAGCCTTTCCAGGTGCACCACGGAAACCTGACAGCATAAGGTCCTGGAGATCCCAGCCAACGCAATAGACAGAGAGAAGTCCCAGGTCATGGATATGGATATCCCCGGATTTGTGGGCCTCCCTGACCTCTGGTGTATAGATCTTGTTAAGCCAGTAGGTTTTGGTGATCTCACTGGAGACATAGTTGTTCAGACCCTGGAGCGAATAGGCCATGTTGCTGTTTTCCTTGACCTTCCAATCCAACCTCTCAAGATATTTCTCTATCAGGTCTATATCTGCCTTCCGGACCATCTCACGGATCCTGGAATGCTGATCCCTGTAAAGGATATATGCCTTGGCAGTCCTCTTGTAAGGAGAAGCCAGCAACACCTCTTCAACGAGATCCTGAATCTCCTCAACAGTGGGTATCTTCTCTTCAAAGACTGCCTGGGCCAGGGTCAACACCCTGATGGTCAATCGCCGTGCCTCAGCCTCTCCAAATTCGCCGGTTGCCCGCCCGGCCTTGAGAATAGCTGTTGTAATCTTTGAGATAGCAAAAGGAACAATACGTCCATCTCTCTTTACGATCCTGTCAAAGATAAACGTACTGGAACTATGCTGAGCCGGCTCCTGTCTCAGATCCATTTATACCCTCCTTACTCCACTGTTTTCTTTCTGTTTTGATCCTTGGTGAAAAGCCAAATAACCCGACAACCTGGATGATATCCTTTGAGAAAAAACAGGCTGATGCCGTGGATTAAGCAACAAACCAGAATAAAACCTGCATCACAATAGACCAGACCAATTTAATTGTTAATCGCTGCTAACACAGCATATTGGACCATAACCACCATCTGAATACTATATATCGTGGTAATGGAATGGGGTCAATAGAAAAAATGGAATCATGATTTCCATGATCTCTAACCTATGATGATAAGGATATTTCCTGCTCAGAAAAAACGCCCGGAGATGAACAGCTGATGGGGACAACCCATCATCAAAACTCGATCCCCTTTTGTGCCTTGATACCATGCCTGTACGGATGCTTGATATCCTTCATCTCTGTAACGAGGTCTGCTATTTCCAGGATCTCTCCAGGACAGTTTCTTCCGGTTATCACAACATGGAGCTCTGAATTTCTGTTCCGCAGGGTCTCCAACAGATCATCCAGGTCTATCATGCCATAGTTGATAGGATATGTGAGTTCATCCAGAACAACCATCCTGTATTCTCCAGACCGGATGGCCTCCTTTGCAGCGTCCCAGGCGTTCCGGGCCATCTCCTTATCCTTTTCAATATCATCAGACTTGAAGGTAAACCCCCTGCCCATCGCCCTGAATTCTATCAGATCTGAACACCTGGAGAGCCCTACCATCTCACCTGTTTTCCACCCACCCTTTATAAACTGGATGAAACAGACCCGGAACCGATGTCCTGCAGCCCGAACAGATAGACCTACTGCTGCAGTGGTCTTGCCCTTGCCGTTGCCGGTAAATACCAGCAACAATCCCCTGCCCTTTTTTCCGCCCTGTTTATAACCTGACATGAATATCTCCTCCTGCTGTTTCCAATGATAATAAAACAAAACATGGAGACTGGGCATATCTTGATTCTTGCAATATAGCGTACACCTTTCAAATGCTGGTCAATGTGAAGGGTAAAAGATTTACTGAAAAAAACAGATTTCTTGTTTGCTTTCTCAATTTGCTTCCTGTAAACTCAAACATGTCATTGCCATACTAAAAGGGGACCTGATCCTGACAGTTCCTGGCCATGCACAGGGTCTAAGAAGGCAGGAACCCTCAAGGTGTGCATCAAAGATTTTGAAAGGAGCTTTTTGTAAGATGGCAAACGGTACGGTCAAATGGTTCAATGACAAAAAGGGGTATGGGTTTATTGAGATGGAGGGACAGGATGATATCTTTGTCCACTACACCGGTATCACCGGTGAAGGTTTCAGGACCCTTAAGGAGGGGGAAGCAGTTACTTTTGACATTGAGGAGACAAGCAGAGGGCCCCAGGCAGTAAACGTCCAGAAAGAGGGATAAGGGGCAACAGGAATCGGAACAGACCATTACGGATAGAGATTCCATGAAAATTTAAAAACATTTGGAAAGGCTGCTGAGATTTTGTCCGGCAGCCTTTTCTTTTTGGGCGATAAAAAGGGTTACAGCTCTGCCGGTTCAACCCTCCACCACCTTATAGTTTCCTCCGTCTATGCGAATTGCCCATCCGTTCACGATAGCCGTGGCAACTGCCTTTCTGGCCTCTGCCAGTATTCTTCCGAAGGTCTGCCTGGATACACCCATCTTTTCTGAAGCAGCATCCTGATCAAGCCCTTCAACCTCACTCAATCTCAACGCTTCAAATCCTTCAACAGTAAGGGTTACCTCTTCCATCTCCCTCAAAGGCACTCCTCTCGGTTTGTAGTAGGTCACTGAAGGTTGTTGCCTGACTATCCGGCATTTTGGCGGTCTTGCCATCTAAAAAATCTCCTTATTCAATCTCTTGTTTCAGACTCTTATTTCAGGAGCCCAGCAGATTACCAATAGCTGACAGGAAACTGCTGTTTTCCTCCTTGGTGCCAACAGTAATTCTTATATGGGTTGGGAGCCCGTATGCATCCATGGCCCTGACAATTATCCCCTTTTGCAGCAACGCCTCATAGATCTCCCTGGCTGGCCGACCGGTATCCACAAGCATGAAATTGGTATTGCTTGAGGCTACAACACATCCAAGGGCTTCAAGGGCATGGGATAACCGATCCATCTCGGACCAGATGGCCTGGAGAATCCGGGTGAGATACTCCCTGTCCATCATGGCAGATAGTGCCGCCTTCTGGGCAGGCAGGCTCACGTTGAAGGGCTGCCTGACCCTCTCTAAGAGCATAGCTATGCGGGCATCCATGATACCATAACCAACCCTTAACCCGGCCAACCCATATGCCTTGGAAAAGGTGCGCATGAAAACCACCCTGGGATCCTGAAAACCACCCTGGGATATAAAATCTGCTCCTCTGACACAATCTGCATCATCCCTGACAAACTCTCCATAGGCCTCATCCAGCACTACCAGGACAGTATCCGGCAGGCCTTTCAAAAAGGCATGAAACTTCTCCCTATTGATAATGGTTCCCATAGGGTTGTTAGGGTTGTCCAAGAATATCAACCTGGTATCATCCCTAACGGCAGCGGCCATTGCTTCCAGATCATGGCAGCCTTCCTTCAGGGGGATGACTATGTTCTCGCCACCCATAATCTGTACCATCTTCTGATACACCAGAAAACTTGGAAAGCTGCTCACCACAGACCTGCCCGGCCTCACCAGGACCCTGCAGAGAAAATCGATTATCTCATTGGAGCCGTTACCAAGAACTATGTTCTCCCTGCTTACGCCAAAATGTTCGGCAATCACACCCTTCAGATAGTAACCGCTGCCATCCGGGTAGCGAAAAAGCTCGTCTGCAGTTGAAGTAAACTGTTTGACTGCCTCAGGAGAAGGGCCATAATCATTCTCATTGGATGCAAGCTTTATCACATCCTGGATCCCATACTCTCTTTTTAGCTCTTCGATTGGCTTACCTGGTGGGTAAGGCACCATTTCCTTGATATAATTGGGGATATCATCAAAAATCTTCATTTTATCAAACCCTCAGAACAACTCTCTCAATCCTTGACCCAGTAAAGGTTGTGCTCTTCTGAACGAAGAATATCCTTTGGCCTTACGGAAATCTCTATTGAATAGTCTGTCTCCAGCTTGCAGATCTCTTGTCTCTTCCGGTTCAAAAGGTAAAAGGCTACATCTGGAGTAACCTCAAGGACAAGCCTGTTTCTCCCGTTTCTTCCCTTGCCCTTTGACACCATCCCACTGATTTTTCGGAGATACAACGCAGAGAGGCTCTCCACAGATTTCACTATTCCTATACCACGACAGTGAGGACACTGGACATAACTTACTGTATGAACAGGAGATTTCAGTTTTTGTCTCACCAGTTCAAGCAGACCGAACCTGGAAATTTTAGCTATTTCGGTGCGAGCCTTGTCCTTTTTCAGGCACTCCCTGATCCTCTTCTCCACCGCCTGTCTGTGAGATGAAAGACGCATATCGATGAAGTCTATAACAACTATTCCACCCAGATCCCGCAGTCTCAACTGTCTGGCAGCCTCAGCCGCAGCCTCGAGGTTGGTGGCCAGAGCAGTCTCTTCCAGATCTTTCTCCTTCTGTCTGCCAGAATTGACATCTATTGATACCAAGGCCTCGGTGGGTTCTATGATAATATAACCACCTGATGAGAGCTGAACCCTAGGTCTGAACACCTGCTCTATCTGCTCCTCCACGCCAAACCTGGCAAATATGGGCTCATCTCCCTGATAGAGCTTGAGGCGTTTCACCTGTCTTGGGGCAATAATCCGCAGAAAGGCACGTATCCGGTCAAAGGCCTCCCTGCTGTCCACAAGTATTTCCGAAACCTGGGTAGTGAAATAATCCCTGAGAAAACGGGTAACAAGTTCCCTGTCCTGATAGATGAGGGATGGAGTGTCCGCAGTCTGTATCTTCTTTTTCAGACTGTTCCATAACCTGCTGAGATAGCCCCAGTCCCGCTCTATTTCCCTTTTTGGTGTCTTGTCACAGATGGTCCTGGCAATGAGACCGACCCCTTCAGGGACCTTGAACCCTTTGAGAATCTTTTTGAGTCTTTCCCGCTCCTTCTCATCTTCAATCTTTCGGGAAACTCCTACCTGGGGATTGCCAGGCATGAGCACAAGATAACGGCCCGGGATTGAGAGATAGGTGGTAACATAGGCCCCTTTGAGCGGGGTCTCCTCCTTCACCACCTGAACCACTACCTCCTGACCCTTCTCAAGGATGGAGGGGATCTTTTTCCGATTCTTCTCATAGCCATAATATTCAGGATGGATCTCATCAAAGGGAAGGTAGGCGTTTCTTCCAAGCCCGACATCTACGAATGCCGCCTGGAGACTTGGTTCCAGATTTTGGATCCGCCCCTTGTAGATATTGCCCCTGGTCTGAACATAGGAGAGGGCTTCAATGTCAAAGGCCTCAAGCTTACCATCTTCCAGGAGTGCAATCCTGCTCTCTTCCGGGGCCAGAACATTTATTATGATCCGTGCGTCTGATACCTTTTTGGCCCTCTGCCTGCTCTTGCCCTGGCCAGGCTTAGCGGTATCCGGTTTCTTCACAGACATTTTTGCCCCGGAAACCCCGTTTCCATCTGAAGCGCGGATTGATCCTGCCTCTTTCCCACTCTTTCCATTCTTATTATCCATAAATATGCCTGATTCAGTTATTTCAATTCAATGTTGACTAAGAGGCCTTTTCGCCATCTACCTTGGTGCGGGCCAGAAAAAAATCACCGGAGTTCATGCTCCTCCTGTAAACCAAACCTCTCTTTTCCAGACCCTGCAGGATCCCCTCAATATCTGCTTCAAAACTGAAAAGTGCCTTTATATCCCTACAGGTCAAAGGCCTCCTCTTGAGCATCTCAAGGACCTCGGCTTCCACCAGCCCCGAAGCACCAGCGGCCATCTTCTGTTTAAAATCCACTATAACCTCAGCCCGTTCTCCCAATTTCATGGCTATCTCCTGCAGACGAGCACTGGAGACCGGCCTGGCCCAATCCTCTGCAGGAGGCCTGACCACTGTATTGAGCTGGATACGGTGGGGCAATATCTTCTGCATGGCTACTGATAGTGCCTCAACTTCCTGGTCTGAGTCATTGATATCTGCCACGAACAGGATCTCCAGCCAAAGCTCCCCTCTCATCATACTGCGAAGCTCGGCCAACCCCTCTATCACCCTTGTGAGCTCGATACAGGGATGGGGACGGTTGATCTTTCGGAACACCTTTTCTGTAGCCGCATCGAGAGAAGCCAGGACAAAATCGGCCTTGGCCAAAGCATCCATCACTTTCTCCTGAAAGACGATTCCAGCATTGGTGAGCACTGCAACCGGCCTGTCAGCCCTTGATCTGGCAAAGGCAATCAGATCTCCAAGTCTGGAATAGAGCGTAGGTTCACCAGATGCAGTAAAGGTAAGACAGTCAAACTCCGGCGTTCCCTGAGAGACTATGTGGTCAATCTCATCCCTTATCTCAGAAAAGGGAAAATACTCATCAATGTCACAAGTAGTGCCATGCCCCTTACCTATTTCACAATAGATACAATCCATGTTACAGGTTTTGGCAGGCAGAAGATCCACGCCGAGAGAACGCCCAAGCCTGCGGGAGGGAACCGGCCCAAAACAGTATTTCATAACCCGATATAAAAAGACTCCTTGTAGAATTTAACTGTTATCCCAGAAAACACGATAAGATAAACAGGAAAGGTGGCCTTAGAACTTAATTTAATGGCCCTTTTTGGTCAACTTTATGGAACATCATTTTTCATCCAATGATATCGCGAAATTACCAGTAAACTACCCTCTTTTTCTGCAAAAATGAATAATCCCTCATTGACCCGATCCAAGACATATATTAAATATCTTTGCCGTTCATCCCAATCACCATCTGGCAAAGTCATCTTTCAGCAGGAGCTCTGCGAGGATAACGTGTTTTCCCGTATGATGCGTAAAATACCCTTTCCCTGGCTCATGGCAGCCATTGTAACCATTCCTTTGGCTGTGATAATCGCAGTCTGGGTCAAGGCATCCTCCCTTTCTGGAGCCATATCCAGGGCAGTTTCAGACACAGCGTATTTGGGTCCGGACCTGCTTCAACACATTTGCGATTTCATAATCTTCTCATCTTCAGCCCTTTTCATAATCGCTCTTTGCCTTGTATTCTCAGCAATTGTTCATATAAACAGAGAAATAAAATTTGCCCGGGCTGCTGCCATAAGAAGGGCCAGCCACGATCGCTATCGTTTTCTGGCAGACGGTCCACCAAGCATCGGGATAGCCAGGATCGATCTTTGCAATGCAAAGCTGACTGATATAAACCGGTCCGGAATCACCCTGTTTGGCAGGACCAGGGCGGAACTGATAGACTGCCCCATTCAGAAATTGATCTCTCAGGAGACCTGGCCTGCCATGGAGCAGCTACTGGGTGACCTTATGGCTGGAAAACCCAATGGAGAGGTCTTTTCACAGATAAATGATCCTATAGAGGGCCAAAAGATCATATCCTGGCACATC
>JALSKY010000132.1 GCA_026988585.1 Deltaproteobacteria bacterium | reverse complement strand
TATTGGCTGTATCAGTAGTCTCATATTCGAGACTTCTCAGATATGACACAGACTGACCAACCGAGATCATGGCTGGCTGACCATTCATAACCTTGAGTCTTGGATTTGAAAGGGTATTTATGGAGCCAAACTCCTCAAGGGCATGGAGTACCATACCGAGATCATAAAACCTGGAACTGAGAGTAAGTCCAAACCATGAAGATCCATCGTTGAGCAGGGCTGGTGCCACCGCGAAACTTGAGCCCTGGACACCTGCTCGCTCATAGTTCTGCATGGATAACTCCAGCTTCTTCCAGTCTATTCCCACTTCATGGTTCCTGTTGAGCACCACCTCAACTATCTTGGCCTCTATCAGGACCTGACGCCGATACTTCTCCTTGACACTGTCAAGAAACTCCCCCACCTCCTTGACAATGTGTGGCCTGGACACTACTACCAGGGTCCCTGTGGCCCTATTGAGATAGTACTTTCCCTGCTCTCCTACATAGCTGCTGACTGCCTCTTCTATCTCTTCATAGATATCTGAACCCTCATCACTGCTGCCTCCAGATATTTCATAGTTGCCAGACAAGGGTGCAAGCACGTTCTCTTCCCCCTGGCCCGAACCACTGCTGCCACCTGAATCAGCAGTGCCACCGAGCACATCACCTCCTACACTGAACCTGGCCTGCTGCACATGGTTGAGAAAATCCAGACTGAATATCTTCCTCTCCATGGCAGTAACATAGATGGTCCCTCCCCTCTCCTGCCATGCCAGATCAAGGGCGGTGCAAACATAATTCAGCACTTCTCTTATGGAGCGCTCATGGAACTCTGCACTCAAACGGTGGTGCTGTCCCAGGGTCTCTGCTGCCTGACCATCAATAATGAGATTGTATCCCCCGGACCTGGCCAGCAACTGCAATATCGCCTGGAAATCCTCATCAAGAAAGGATATGGAGATCTTTTGCGTATCAAGGGGAGTGAGTTTCTTGAACCTGGGAAGCAGAACCTCATGGGCCTGCCTGCTCTCAAGCTCCCGTGCCCGGGCCTCTCTTTCTTGGCGCGCCTCCTGGTTCTTTCTCACCTCTTCCATGGCCTTTTTGACCACATTGTCAGTCTCTGCCTGATTGAAGGGCCTGTGGTTGGCACAACCTCCACAACAGATCGTCGCCATCAGGACTACTGCTATCACTATTTCTCTCACGGGAACCACCATCACTCCATTAACCTGCATCTTTATCACGGGCAGAACCACCTTCCTGCCCCATATAGATCTGCAACAGCTCACCAGAATCCGTTACTATCTGCACGCTCTCATCCAGAATCCTCAACACCCTGAAACCAGGACCGGAATCACCTGGTCTATAATCCTGCCCGTTTATTCGGCATATCGCCCTATGCCCATTATGAATAATCATGGATACCCGGATACCTGGTGGGGACAGAGCCATCTCATTTTCTGCCATTTCTGCCACACCTGATGAAACCCTGTTCTGCCTTTCATGCTCAAAGGGACTCTCAACAGGCATGGCCATCTTTGCACTTAGGTATTGCTCCAAGCTGACATTCAACGTAGGACAGGATGCCTGGTCAAAATCTGAAGGGCCAGTAAAACTCCAGGCAGGCAGATGCAGTGTCAAACTGCTCCGGCCAGGCCAGATTACAGCAGCAACAACTGCAAGTAACAGCCCTGCTGCAAGGATTATCAACGGCAGGATTATTTTCAGATATTCTCTTTCCACATCTGTTCTCCACTACAGAGGTCCAGGATAAATCCCTGCAGGGTAAATTCCGCTGCAGATTCCTTCTCCTCTCCCTGTGTTGAATCTCCAATTGCAAGACTCATACTGCTTAGGACAAAGAGCTTGCCCGATTCAGTGTTCATCCCATCTCCGCCTACCTTCTGCAGTTTGTCCAAGAGGTCATAAAAGGAAGGATTTATGAAAGAGAGGGAGAGATGCTGCCAAACCGGTCTTGGATTCACCGTGCCACAGGCAAAAAGCCGGTTTCTCACATGCCGATACTGCTTCAACTGCTGCTCTGTTTGAGATAGACGCAACTCCTGGGAATCTATCTGCTTCAAGGCCAAGGCAATAGCATCATGCTGTTTGTAAACAGCGATAAAAGCCAGCAGGGATGCCACAAAAAGGATCACCAGCAATGACTGCACAATGAGATCCCTGTCCCTTGGTACCGGTATGACTGGATTCGCTTTTACCATGAATCATCTACCCTCTTGTTAGCTCCTGGATCTCCTTCTGCCCTTCCGACACATTTTCAGACCAGGCCTTGGATGATCCTGTCTCTCCCTTACCCATAAAGATCTTATCGAAACCTTCAGAAAAGGATGAAAATGACAGGTTCAGCACCCCTTCCCTCCTTTCCTGATCATATCTCCAACGGGAATCAGTCACGGTAAATCTTGCTGAAAAGAGTTTTATCGTCTTATCAAATCGCTGCTTTACCTGGGAAA
>JALSKY010000131.1 GCA_026988585.1 Deltaproteobacteria bacterium | reverse complement strand
CTCTTTTCAAAAAAAAGATCAAAGATTTCCCTGTGCCCTATTCTCCACACCAAAATCTGCCGATAAAAAAGGAGAAAAGAAAAAAACGGACAACAAATATGCTCTATACCAGCACAGAAGAACAGATCCTCTTGAAATTACAGGAGTTAAAACATCTCCCTGCCCCGAATCCGGTAGTGATCAAGCTGATATCTGCCCTGACAGAAGATACTACAGACTTTCAGCAGGTAGCAGATATCATCAAGCAGGATTCGTCTCTCTGTGCCCAGGTCCTGAAAATCGCCAACAGTGCATATTATGGCCTGAGACAGCAAGTAGATTCCATGGAAAAGGCCATACAGGTCCTTGGAGTAAAGGAGATACGAAGTCTGGCCCTGGTACTCTGTTTTCTCCAGGAATTCAACATAAAGGATCTTCCTTCTGAATTTGATCACCAGGCATATTGGACACATAGCCTCCTGACTGCATCTATTAGCCGTCAGGCAGCAAAAAGGTCTAAAACAATGCGGGAACCAGAGGAACTCTATATCTGTGGTCTGCTCCACAAGATAGGCCTGCTGTTGCTGGCGTCCGTTGCCTCGGATGAGTGGCTCAGGATTTACAGGGTCTGCCATGAGCAACAGATCCCATGGATAGAGGCTGAAAATAGTTTGAAAATCAGGCATTCAGCCATTGGTCTTGCCCTTGCAACCTACTGGAACTTTCCCAGGCTCATGGCATCAGTGATCAGATTCTATCCTACGCCAGAGCAATGCCCCGGTTTCAGTCAGGAATGTGCCATAGTGAACCTGGCATGCTGTATCGCCCATGAGACACCAGAGGAGCACCAAAGCTATTCTGAAACACCGTGCAGGGAGAGAACTGAAATTTTGCACATTGCTGGACTCAGCACAGATGATTTTCAGGAGATTTCCGATTACGCCGGAACAATCCGTGAGGACATAGGAGAGGTGGCAAAACTCTTTGTATAAACTGGATGAAATTATCAAGGCGCACCTGAAATTTTGCCGTTCCATAGCGTTGTGTTAGTGAAATAGCCAACAAATTCAATTATTTAAGGAGATAAATGGACCTGAAACACCCTGATGATATTATAAAAGAGGCTGAAAGACAGCTTCTTGAGGCTCAGAATGAGCAGCATGAGAGGATTAAGACCCTTGGTATAGTCCTGCGCCTGATGGAACTGGCCTCACTGGTCATACCTCAGGAGGAGCTTTGTCAAAAGATAGTGGAGGTGTTGGCTGAAGAGACTGGTTTCGAAAATATATCCATCCTCCTCTACAATAAGGATGAAGATTGCCTGAAGCTGGAAGCAGCCAGAGGGCTGCTACAAATTATGGGAGACAGTTCCAGGGCATATAACGAAAATCTTCGATTCAACAGGGGAGAAGGGGTAGCCTGGCAGGTCTTTGAATCCAGAAACCCTGTTTTCATAGAAGACAGTGAAATAACCCCTATCCCCAGGATAGATACTACTGCTGACACTCCAAGGGCACTGGCCTCCATTCCCATCGCATCCAAGGGAGTTCTAAACATGAGCTCCTCTATCCCACGTGATTTTCCCAATAACTTCAAACGGGACATCCTCATAATTGCCCAGGTAATAAGTCATATACTCCAGGCGTGTCAGGTACATGAACGGCTTAGCGGAACCCATCTGTTTCTTCAGGAACTGATGGAAAACCGTGACGGGATGGAGGAGAGGATATCCAATGATTCTCTTGAGTCCATGGAATCCGCTTGCTTAATGGGGCCACTCGGTGTTGCATCTCTTTCCAAAGATGGCACTATAGAAAAGGTCAATCCAAGGTTCTGTACCCTGCTCAACTGTAGCCACAAAGAGTTGACAGGCAAACATCTATCCATCCTTTTTCCAGAACCATCATCCCATCTGAAGATTCAGCAAGCAGTTGAAAGAGGCGAATATCTCCAGATGCCGAGATTCAACTTATTGAAATGTAACGGAGAAACCTTTCTGGCAGATCTCTATCTGCATCCCATAGAAGATGGGAATAACAGCAACGGAGGCGGACTTCTTATAATCTATAAGCTCGACAGCAGTGACACTGAAACAAACAGATTTCTCAGGGAGGAAAAATACAGGGCTCTGGGACGAATGGCAGCGGGAATAGCTCATGATTTCAACAACATGCTTATGGCAATTCTGGGTAATGTAGAACTGATGTTTATGGAACTGGAGGATACACCGCATGGCAGAAGGCTTAAAAATATAGAGGCTACCGTAGACGAGGCATCACAAAAGATAAAGTCACTTCTCTCCTATATCGGCTCCAACCAGGATATTCATGGAAACAGCGATGAGGGTACAGACCTGAACCGGATCATTCAGGAGACTGTCGATCTTAGCAGGCCCAAGTGGAAGACGGAGGCAGAGAGAAGAGGTATCACAATTGCTGTTGACCTTGATCTTCAGGACATTCCAAAAGCAAGGATCCCAGCCGGTGAATT
>JALSKY010000130.1 GCA_026988585.1 Deltaproteobacteria bacterium | reverse complement strand
CCCCTTCCTTTGAACTGGCCGGCCCGAGGTCAGAAATCTTTTTTGATCCCACCAAAACCAGGTGTGCCATAGTAACTTGTGGAGGCTTATGTCCCGGTATCAACAATGTGATCAGGGCCATTGTCATGACCTCCCATTATTCCTATGGAATCAACAGCGTCATAGGGATCAAATATGGTTTCAGGGGATTCATCCCAAAATACAAGATCCCTGTGGAAGAACTCACTCCTCAGACCGTTGACCGTATCCATGAATATGGAGGCACCATACTTGGCTCATCCAGAGGTCATCAACCCATAGATGGCATTGTGGACTCTCTGGAACGAATGAACATAAACATACTCTTTGTCATTGGTGGTGATGGAACGTTCAGGGCAGCCAGTCTCATTACCGAAGAGATAAAAAAACGTGGACTTAAGATATCTGTCATCGCCATCCCCAAAACTATCGACAACGACATCTTCCTGGTATCCCAGACCTTCGGTTTCATAACTGCTGTGGAGATGGCATGCCAGACCATTCAGTGTGCGCATACCGAAGCCATCGGTGCGCCTAACTGTATCGGCCTTGTCAAACTCATGGGTAGATATTCCGGTTTCATTGCAGCAGCAGCCACGTCAGCCCAGAGAGAGGTAAATTTCTGTCTTGTGCCTGAATCAGACTTTGATCTCCATGGCGAGAAGGGGCTTTTAAAGGCCATCGAACAACGGCTGGATCGAAGAAGTCATGCGGTAATTGTGGTAGCTGAAGGTGCGGGGCAAAAGTTCTTCGATGAGGAAAAACTTGGCAGAGATCCATCCGGGAACCTTAAGCTGGGCGATATTGGTACATTGCTGAAGAATGAGATCAAGCACTATTTTCAGGAAATCGGCAAAGAGGTCTATATCCGCTATATCGATCCCAGCTACATTGTCAGGAGTGTTCCTGCCAATGTGGATGACAGCCTCTATTGCGGCAATCTCGGTCAGAATGCAGTCCACGCGGCAATGGCCGGCAAGACAGGTATGATGGTCAGCCTCTGGAACGACCGGTATATCCATGTTCCCATAGAGAGTGCCATCATGAGGAGAAAACAGATAAACCTTAGAAGCAGGTTCTGGATGTCAGTACTTGAGGCAACAGGTCAGAATTCCCTGAAAAATGACGATTAAAAAAATGCCATCTGAAGGAAAGGAAATATCATGAATCATCTAAACCGCTCTGGATTTTTTCCTCTATTTTCCATTCTTCTCTCACTGTTCATGATTACGCTGTTTATGCTCTCCGGATGTTCATCTCCAGAGGAGAAGAAGGCCAAACATATGGAGAGAGCAGCCAATTATGAAAAGGAAGGCAACTACAAGGCAGCCATAATAGAGCTCAGAAACGTAATCCAGATCGACCCAAAGGATGGCCAGGCATACTATCGGCTGGCAGAGGACTATATCAAGGTCCAGGATGTCAGAAATGCCTTCTCCAACTATCGTAAGGCCGTTGATGTTGCTCCTGAAAACAGGGAGGCCCGCATCAAGCTCCTTAAGATACTTCTTCTGGCCAAACAGTATGATGAAGCCCAGAAACATATAGACTATCTCTTAAACAAGGATCCCAAAGACCTGGAAGCCCTGATTCTGAAGGCATCTCTGCTCACAGATCAGGGCGATACAGATGAGGCCCTGAAGACATTGAAGAGTGCAGAGGCCATAGATCCTGAAAACACCAGGATCATGCTCTCCTATGCCAACCTTTACGCCAGGATGAAGGATCTGCCCCAGGCGGAAAAATATCTATTGAAGGCCCTGGCTACCACCCAGGATCCCAAACAGAAAACCATTATACTCAAATCCCTGGCAGAGGTATATGAGCGACAGGCTCAGTTTGACAAGGCAGAAAACAGATTGAAAGAGGCCCTCGCAGCAGGCCAGGAAGATGCCTCACCATACATCTGGCTTGCATCATTTTATGCAAGACATAACCGCCTGCAGGATGCCCTCGAACTTCTGGACCAGGGACACAATAAATTCCCTGAAGAGAGCAATCTACTGATGTTCAAGGGGGAGATACTATCCCTCAAAGGGGACCTAAAGGGTGCAATCCAGGCAGTGGAAAAGGCATCAGCCATAAAAAAGGATGACCCTGGGATAATGGGCAAACTCGCCATACTCAAGATTGATGCCGGCCAGGAAGAGGAGGCCGTCTCTCTTGCCAAGAAACTGATCGAGAAAGATCAGGGCAATCCTGCTGCCCTGTATGTCCTTGCCAGGATGGATCTCAAGCAGAAAAAATTTGATGACGCCATAGAAAAACTGGACAAGGTGTTAGAGGCTATGCCAGACAATCCTCAGGCACTCTATCTCAGGGCACTGGCACGGATGGGGAAAAAGGACCTTTTGGATGCAGAGGATGACCTTCTTGCCTGTCTGAAAAAGAACCGTAACTTTCTCAAGGCAAGGCTCCTGCTTTCAGAGATTCAACTTCGTCTTGGCAAATATGACCAGGCC
>JALSKY010000129.1 GCA_026988585.1 Deltaproteobacteria bacterium | reverse complement strand
TTTCCAGGAGCTGAGCAAGCGTCACGAGTATCTGATGACCCAGAAAAGTGACCTTTTGGGTTCCCTGGAGGATATCGACAGGGCAATTCAGAAGATTGACAAAGAGTGCACAGAAAAGTTTACCAGTGCTGTCAAGGAGATAAACGGAAGTCTGAAACAGATCTTTCCGCTCCTTTTCGATGGAGGAGATGCGACGCTGAAGATTACTCCTGGAGAAGGTATATGGGATTCAGGTATAGAATACAGGATACAGCTTCCTGGCAAGAAGATACGCCATCTCGGCCTGCTCTCAGGAGGGGAAAAGGCCCTGTGCGCCCTTGCCCTGATCTTTGCCATATTTTTCATAAAACCCTCACCTTTCTGTCTTTTGGATGAGGTGGATGCACCTCTGGACCAGGCCAATACTGACCGATTCAACTCTCTGGTACGTAGAATCTCTGCCAGGTCCCAGGTGCTCCTGGTAACCCATAACCAAAAGGTTATGGAGATAGCAGATACGCTATATGGTGTTACAATGGAAGGGAAGAGCGGAATATCGAAACTGGTTACAGTGGATCTGGTGGAACAGAGTCCACAGGCCAGAAACAGACAGGTAGATAATGAGGAGGAGGAGGCCAGCAATGCCTGACATGAAGCGTTCCCTTGCATACCTATGTCTCAAAGAGACCAAACTTTCCAGGAGCAGGTTGGGGCAGAGGCTGGAGATAGAGCCTGCACCGCAGTTCAAGCGGTATGCAGTTGCAGAAAAGATTCCACTGCCAAGAGAGTTTAGTGACGCAGGAGAACCCAACCTCTGGGAGTTGCTGCAGAGCAGACGTTCAAGGCGCACATATAGCCAGGAACCGATCTCCTTGCATCAGCTTGCTGCTCTATGCTGGGCTGCACAGGGGATAACTGCAAAGGCAGGTGAATACTATCTCCGCACTGCGCCATCCGCCGGCGCCCTCTATCCAATTGAGACATATATAGCTGCAAACAGGGTAGATGGCCTGCCCAAAGGGCTATTCCATTTCGATGTGACAGGATTTCAACTGGAATGTCTTGCAAAAGGGGATTTCATACAGCAGGTGGCAGAGATATCCCTTGGCCAGGGTTTCATAAAGAAGGCCTCAACAATCTTCATCTTTTCTGCAATTCATAGACGCACCATGGCCAAATATGGAAACAGGGGGCTGCGATACATCTTCATGGATGTAGGGCATATCGCTCAAAACCTGCTGCTGGCCGCAGAGGCACTGAAGCTCAAGGCCTGCCCTGTAGCTGCATTATTCGATGATGAGATGAACGATTTGCTGGATCTGGATGGAGAAGAAGAGACAGCAATCTATCTCGTTGCAATAGGAACCTGATTTTTCAATTCAGAAAACCTGAACCGAACAGGATCAGGACATAACTGCATGGGATGCTATGATGGCCCTTGCAAGCTCTTTCAGTTTTATGCGCTGGCGCCTGCTCTCTTTTTGCATGGTTTTCATGGCCTCTTCCTCATCGAGACCAAGATGTTTCATCAATATCCCCTTGGCCTTTTCTATGAGTTTACGGGCCTCCAGCTCCTCGGAGAGGTTCTCGACTACCCCTTCAAGTGCATTGATTGTCTGGGCAATGGATTGGGCCATCTCAATGGCAGGGACCAGGTCATCCACATGGACAGGCTTTACCAGATAGGCCAGAACACCACGGCTTTTAGCCCTGCTGATCAGCTTTTTATCTGCATAAGCAGTGACAAGAATGATCGGGATGAAACTCTGTGAAGGGTTGCTGTTGATAGCCTTTGCTGCCTCGAGCCCATCCATTCTGGGCATCTTGATATCCATCAGGATCAGATCCGGCCGAAGGGCAGTAGCCTTTTCTACAGCCTCAAGACCGTCATGGGCCAAGCCGACCACCTCGTAATTGGATTGTTCAAGGATGAGTCGAAAACCTTCAGCAACGGATCTGTCATCTTCAGCCAGAAGGATCCGCATAGGGGATGAAAAATCCCCAACCCGCACCGATCTCTTGCTTGGATTGTCTTGATGTGACAGCCCCTGGATAGAGCCTCCCTGGCTTGTGGAGGAATGCCCCATATTCCTGCCCCCCGTTTCATGAGCCATACTGTTGCAGAAGATCCAGCAGGCGAAAAAGAGATGATTATCCTATGGGCTGGACTGCTAAGTATCTACCCCTTGCCAACCGAAGAATTCAGATCTCTCATAAAACTGGCTGGGGGACTAGGATTCGAACCTAGACTAGTAGATCCAGAGTCTACCGTCCTGCCGTTAGACGATCCCCCAGCATGTCGTTTGTAAAAAAGAAATATAGGGACTTAACGGAAAAATGTCAAGACGCCATACAGGGAAAGAATGTCTCAGCCATTGGTGATCTACTGTTACCGCACTACAAATCCAGCATAACCAACCACCTGGGAATAATCACCGCTCACATCCCCTGAATTGCAGTAGGTCACCAATTCTGCTTCAGTAGCCCCAATCCCCTTGCAAGCATGGAGCACCACTGCAGTAGGGATATATCCACACATG
>JALSKY010000128.1 GCA_026988585.1 Deltaproteobacteria bacterium | reverse complement strand
CGGTATCGCATCGCCACAGCGTTTTATTTCAACAGTCAGGGAGTTGGATATGGTGCCCATGGGACATCGCTGGTTCAGGGATCATTGGCCCTATTCCCTGAGTGATCTTCACGCAGTGGTTGCTTCGGCAGAACAGGCCGGTTGCCATGTATTGGTAACCACCATGAAGGATTGGGTCAAGATTGCCCCCCTTTGGCAGCGTCTCTCTATGGAGCTCACAACCGATACAACAAGAGTTCGTCCGGAACTGCTAGTGATAGGGATAGACCTGGATCTGGAGCCAGGTTTTGTCCGTTTGCTAAATGACTTCTGGAATAGGGTGGGGAGAGGAACTGATTTCCCTCGGGACTGAACATGCTACAGTCTGAAGCGGCAATCCTGCATGGAACAGCGGATATCGCACGTGGAAATCAGGGAGCAGTAGTAAAGTGGAGAGAGTTATGGAACTGGAATTCGATTTTTTGAAAAGGCTGGTAAGTACACCTGGTGTATCAGGACAGGAGGAACAGGTCAGGGAGCTGATTCTTTCTCATTCGGTTTGTAAGAAGGTGAGTTCTGCCAGTGTGGACAGGCTTGGAAATCTGGTCCTGGACTTTGGTGGTGAAGGCCCGACAGTGCTTCTGGATGCCCATATGGACGAGGTTGGGTTCATGGTCCGGCGTGTAGATAAGAGAGGCTTTGTCTGGTTCATTCCCCTTGGCGGTATGGACGTTAATACAGTGGCCGGACAGCGGGTAGTGGTGCATGGACGGAGAGATCTGCATGGGGTCATCGGCCAGCCTCCGCCGCATCTCTCCCGGTTGGCAAGGTCAAATGGTAGCATTGAAATGAATGACCTGTTCGTTGATCTCGGGATGGATGCATCAAGGGTAAAGGAGATGGTCAGGCCTGGGGATGCTATTACCTTTCCGGCTGTATGGGAGGACTCAGAAGATGCTGTATTTGCAAAGGCCCTTGATGACAGGGTGGGGATATTCGTGATTCTTCAGTCTGTAGCTGATTACCTTGCATCATATACGGAGCCTTCCGGCTTCCGGCTTCTAACCTCCTTTACTGTTCAGGAGGAGAATGGATTGAAGGGCGCCGGTCCTGTTTTTGCGTCTCTACAGCCTGATCTGGTACTGGTGATGGAGGGGACCGTTTGCAATGATCTGCCTGGGACGTCAGATAAGGATCTCTTGGCAATTGCCGGAAAAGGGCCTGAGATCAGGTTGAGTGACGGCAGATTTCTGGCTCACGGGGCCATGGCTGCGACCCTTCAGAAACTTGCTGAAGAGAGCAGAATTCCGTATCAGGTGGTGGTTAAGTCTGTAGGAGGGACCAATGCCGCCATGTTTCAGGTCCAGGGCAGAGGCTGTATGGCAGGAGCTCTTTCTGTACCTGTTCGGTATATTCACAGTCCCAGCGGCGTAGCTCGTAAGGATGATATATTCAATACGGTCAGACTACTTTCTCTCTTTCTGGAAAACCTCAAAAAACTTTTTTGATTTTGTTGATTGGTAAATCGGGGAGAGCCTGCATGCATAAACCTATTTTTTGTTCACTTGCCATCTGTTTCTGCTGCTTTATTCCATTTTTGGTCCAGGCTGCAGGGACTGGTGGCCCAAGACAGGTGATGTCAGGATTGGAAGAGGCGGTCGAGCCGGAGTCCCTCTATTTTTTCATGAATCAGCCGGTGAGTATTCCGTCACGGTTTATCCAAACCGAGACTGATGCACCTGGACATGTAGTGGTTGTAACCGATTCAATGATCAGGAAACGCGGATACAGGAGTCTCCTGGAGGTGCTCAAGGATCTGCCTGGTTTTGACATACATGAAAGGATAGGCGGGCAGGCTGGAGGGGCCTACGTGATACAGCGCGGGCTTTTGGGAAATAACAAGATTCAGGTCTTTAAGAACGGAATTCCCCTGAATCCTGCAAACGGTACCCACCTCATCTATGGAGATCATCTATCCGTGGACGGTCTGAAGAGGATAGAGATATTCTACGGCCCAGGATCTGCCATGTATGGTGCTGATGCATTTGCAGGGGTGATAAATCTTGTCACTAAAGATGTGAAACCTGGTCTTTCCGTGGAGGGGAGAGTCTCTGCAGGAAACAATGATGCCCTCGAAGGTTATATCCTGGCAGGGGGAAGAAAACAGGACAGATTCTTTCAGCTTTACGCCCATGGGCTTCGCACCAGTGATTTCGATATGTCCAGGGAATATAGCGGCAAGACCTATCAATTAACCGGTTATGGGCAGGTGCCTTATTACAGGGAGGACCTCATCTTTGATGCCAGGGCCCAGTCTTTGGATCTCATGGGGCGTGCGGGTATAGGCAATCTGACGCTGGATGCCTTCTATTATCACAATCGCCAGCCCAACAATATCCAGACCCCATGGCATACAGGCAGAACGCATGATGGTCAGGACAAGGCGATTTCAGATACCTGGATATTCAACTTGAAACACCGTCTCGCCTTGAATGATTGGATGGAACTCCTGTCATCTGCCGGATATCAGTATTATGAACTGGACCCTACCAGTAATTACGGAAGGGATACCTT
>JALSKY010000127.1 GCA_026988585.1 Deltaproteobacteria bacterium | reverse complement strand
CTGATGGCCAAAGTCAAGCCAAAAATAGAACAGCTCTTGGGGGTAGATCTGGCAGCATATAGAGGAAAACCCTTAGGAGAGGATGAGGACTGGACGGCTGAAACCATTCCTCTAAGAAATGATGATATAATTCCTCTGAAAGGGATGCCTGGCTATTTCATTGCCTGGGGGGGAGAGCTGGAAAACTCTGCTGAATCACAGGCCCAGCTTGCAGCAAACATACCCATCTATTTCGGAATGATGATACTCATAGTAATTTTCATGTTCAATGCTATAAGGCAACCTCTCATTATCTGGTTGACTGTACCCTTGGCTCTGATTGGCGTGACAGCAGGACTGCTGTTTTTGAAACAACCCTTTGGATTCATGGCCCTGCTGGGCCTTATGAGCCTGTCAGGCATGCTCATCAAGAATGCCCTGGTGCTAATAGATCAGATTGATATCAATATCCGAAGCGGCATGCCTGGTATGCAGGCCATAATGGAATCAGGAGTATCCAGGCTCAAGCCGGTGATGATGGCGGCACTTACCACAATGATGGGGATGATTCCTCTGTTTCAGGATGCCTTTTTTGTGTCCATGGCAGTAACCATTGTGTTTGGACTCGGTTTTGCCACTGTCCTGACACTGGTATTTGTGCCAGTGTTATATGCAACCTTTTTCAAGATAAAATAGATCATTGCAACCGGAGTTAAACCATGTTGAGATATATAGTAATCCTGTTGGCCCTAACGGTGGCAACTCACCCGATTACCATCCAGGCATCTGCTCCCAAATGTCAGACAGATCTCCTGAAATCCAGGACAATAAAAATCGGCCTGTTGACAGATGGCAACACAGCAAAGGACAAAGCCCTTGCAGAGCTGTTTAAGAAGGAGTTGAAAACCATCCTATCCCCGGATATCAGTGCCAAATTTTCCAGACATTGGGAGCTCTCTGCTGATGGAGATATTTATAGGGCTCAAAAGGCCATAAACAAACTCATGGCTCCTGGAGGACCTGACATCATCATCACCTTAGGGATACTCTCTTCCACTGCTGCTGCAACGAAAAGGCTGCGAAAATCAGTGGTCGCACCTGTAATCACCAGGTCTCTGTCCAGACAGATCCAGCGAGGGAAACCCAATCTGACCTATATAGATACTGCCCTTTACATGGAAAAGGATCTGCCTGAGTTCTTGAAGGTGGCCAGGTTCAGCCATATGACAATTATTTTGGACCACCGTGACCTGAACGGCATCAGAAATCACACCCAATATATCCGGGAGATTGAAAAGAAGTTCAATATAAAAATAGATCTAATTCCAGCAGGGAGCAGTGCAGAAGCAGTTCTTCGCAATATTCCTCCCGGCACGGATGCAGTCGGAATAGGTCCTCTCTGGCATTTCACTCAACCTGAAGAAAAGAAACTGGCCCAGGGGCTCAAGGCCAAAAGAATTCCTGGTTTTGCCTTATGGAGCTTGAAACAGGTTGAACAGGGACTTCTGGCAGGAACCGAACCTAAAGACAAAGAGATCTCACTTGCAAGACGAACAGCAGTTGCAGTCCTGGATATCTGCAGAGGTACAAGGCCTGAAGATATAAAAGTTGCCTTTACAAGGAACCGTAACCTTACCATAAACATGAAAACCGCAAGGGCAATTGGGATCTATCCAAGCCTTTTGCTCCTTACCAGGGCAACAGTGATCAACCAGGAGGCTCTTCAAGAGGGGCGGAGGCTTAATATCAGACAAGCAGTACAGGAGGCTGTGAGTGCCAACCTGGAGCTGAGATCTGCTGAGATAACCATCAAGGCAGGAGAGCACAAGGTGAGGGAAGAGATGGCCGGTCTGCTTCCCAGGATAGATATCGATACAGGGTACCGAATCATAGACGAGGACCGTGCCCGAAGATCAGGCGGAGCCACTCCAGAAAAGGCATGGACTGCCGGCGCAGGTGCTAAGCTCCCTCTATATTCAGAAAGCAGATGGGCAAAATATACTGCTGAAAAATACCTGCAGGAAAACCGTAGATACCGGATGGAACAGGTCAGACTGGATATCACCTATGATGCATCGGTAGCCTATCTCAATGTTCTCAGAGCAAAAACCCTGGAGAAGATCTACAGGGACAACCTGGAACTAACCAAGGCCAACCTGGAGCGGGCCAGGATCAGGGTAAACACTGGTGCTGCCGGACCTGATGAGGTCTATCGCTGGGAGTCCAAGTTCGCCAATGACAGACGACAGCTTCTTTACAGGGAGTCCGAGACAATCAATGCCATGGAGGCCCTCAACAGGATCCTGCACCGTCCAATAGAGGAGCAGTTTCAACCAGAGGAGACCAAGCTAACCGATCCACTGTTCATAGTGGGAGACAAATTCTTTTTCACTCTCATGGAGAACCCGCTGCGTCTCGGAAAATTCAAGAAGGTGGCAGCTGCACAGGCACTGGAAACGAGACCGGAACTTCATGCTTATGATTCTGCTATAAAGGCCAAAGACCGGCTGAAAACCGCTGCCAGGAGAGAGATATGGCTGCCCGAATTCAGCCTAGAATGGCGCCTGGACCACTATCTCTCTCAAAGTGGCGAAGGAGAGAGAGACGGTAACGGACTCAATGACAATGACTGGATGATCGGTGTCTTTGCCCGGATTCCTCTGTTTGAAGGAGGAAGGCAGATGGCAAAGGCTGCCAGGCTGGAAAAGGAGGTCTCAGGACTTCAGACAGACAGAAACGCCCTGGCAGAATATATAATTCAAGGGGTCCTGGCTTCCATCAACAGAACCAGGGCATCTTATCCATCCATCGACCTGACCAGACAGGCAGAGATAACTGCACGCAAAAACCTCAACCTGGTAACGGAATCATATATCCAGGGAATCAAAACTATCATCGATCTGCTGGATGCACAAAATCAATTTCTTAATGCAAAACTGGAGGCAGCCAATGCCGTATACAACTTCCTCATAGATTTCATGGGGGTCCAGAGACAAACAGGAAAATTTTTCATTTTCATGCCTGAAGCAGAGAGACAGGAATGGCTCACCAGGATAAGACGTGAACTGGATATGCATCCACAGACAGCCATGCAACAATAACTATCTGCCCTTTTTCTCCCATTGATAACAGCCGGAATTGTACGGTTACTCTGTTCGATTCCGGCATTTTTATGACAACCTAACAAAAAAAACTTTTTCCTGTATCCTTCCAAAGGAACCGGTTTAGATAGAAGGAAGTCAAATTAGTTGACATTCCAATGAAATTTGTTCCAGAATTTAAGTTCATTATCTCAAACAGAAACAGATCAAAGGGCGGGAATGGAAAGCATATTTACCTTTAATCAAGAGAAGCTTAAAAAAAACATCCTTATCTCACCTGGCAGAACTGACCTTATCACAATTCCCTATGCTATTCCCCTACTGTTTTTCATCTATCTTTCCATTCAACTTACTTTAAGAGTCCTGATACAACCTGGACTGAACCTGGACGAAGCTGAACAGATGATTCTGACCCAGTCCTTCGAACTGGGCTACAATGCACAGCCGCCCCTTTACACATGGCTGCAGATGCTCTTTTTCCAGATATTCGGAAAAAATCTCCTGGCCCTCTCCATCCTGAAAAGCTGTTTACTCTTCTTCACCTACTTCTTCACATACAGGGCAGCTCAATCCATCACATCCAACCATCTTCTGGCAAACATGGCGGCCGCAGCCACATTTTTTCTTCCGCAGATATCCTGGGAATCCCAAAGGGCACTGAGCCATTCTGTGCTTGCCACAACCATCAGTGCATGCACCCTGTATCTGATCCTTAGACTCCGGAACAGAAAAAAGGCCACCAATGGAGACTACCTGCTGTTGGGTGCAGTTGCAGGACTGGGACTGCTTGCAAAATACAACTATGCCATATTTCTATCAGCGGTGTTCCTGACCTGCCTTATAGACAGGAAGTTAAACCGGTTTTTCCGGAACCCTAAAACAGCCCTCTCAATAATAGCATTGATGGCTGTAGTGGCTCCACATTCCATCTGGCTTTTCCAAAACGCGGAGATGATCTGCTCTTCACTGAATGACAAACTGAACCCTGCCCCAAGCCCCTTTGAAATTCGGGGTCTATTCTCCTTTTTGAGGGCTGTAGCAGGATTTGCTGGTCCGATGATATTGGTAGTTCTCTGCCTGTTCAAAAGATCAATGATCAAGAAACCGGATGAAACCGTAAGAAACTATATCTTTATTGCCACTATCTTGCTGGTCCTCTTCACCCTGTTTACAGGGACAACTAAGTTCAAGGACCGATGGATGCAGCCCATCTATCTGCCAGTGGCACTGTTAATGGTCAGCATGATAGATCCTGACAGGATCACGGCACAGATGAAAAGGAGATTTATCTTTACGGTTTACACGACCATGATTATCACGATCTTACTGTTGTCAGGACGGTTCCTGATGCCGGATCTCATGAAGAATCCGCCAAGGAGCAGCTATCCGTTCAAAGAGATCGCCATGGAGATAGATCGGCTGAATATCCACCCGGACCTTCTGATTACAGAGTCCAACTTTATTGGAGGTAACCTGAAACCCTTCTTTCCAGCCTTAACCGTTATAACACCTGATTATGCACCTGAGCTACCGAATGCCAAAAATGTCTTGGTAGTGTGGGAAGAAGATCCGCCCGACTGGATTAAAGAGAATTCCAGCAGTGTGAAACAACTCTTTTCCATAGCAAAACCTTTCCCCAAAAGCCACAAGGTCTATCAGCTCCATTTTGCCCGGGCCAGCGTTATTGATGAACACAGGGCCAGTGTGTTAGCGGCAAAGCCGAACATTGTCCATATAGAAAACCAGTTTTGACTTGGGTGCAGTGACAAAAAAGAGCAGGCTACGGATCTTGCCCATCTCAAGGGGCCGGCCAGTACCAGAAGTGGTCATCTCCAAAAGGTCCAGGATCAAGGTAGATGGACCTGGTGGCACAGAGAATGTCTGGTTAAACCTGTCACTGTATGGTGGTGACCTCCTGTCATCTATCCTGCAGGTAAGGCTCAAAGGAGTTGATGCCGGATTGTAAAAGTCTATCCTGAGCCAGTGCCACCCCTTCCAGGACCTGACGTCATCAGTAAAAGGGGCAAGGCTTATGCCTTGATATCTCCTTTTCTCCCAGGGATACAACTCCACTCTTAGGCTGTGGGCTCCATGGGTGGAGTGGTTCCGGTCAAGCTGATACCAGGAATGACATTCCCATGTCAAAAACCGTTCCAGATCATGTTCGTCTTCAAAATCGTGGAGGAGAGTACAGCTCTCACCTCCTGAAGCACTGGCGAACAGACTGATGGGAAAGATCACCAATATCAAATGACAAAAAAGCAGCAGTAGAGGACCAGATAATCCGAAAAAGAAGATACTGCTAAATCTTTGCAATATTGGCATATTGCAGATGAAGCACCTTGCGACCTGCTGCATCAAACTCCACCTCTACCCTGTTACTGTCAATGATCTTTGAAACTGTCCCCTTTCCAAATATGGAATGGCGAATCCTGTCCCCATCTCTAAAACCGGCAGCACCAGCAGATCTCTCTACAGACCTACCTCTTCTCTCTTTTTCTGCAGTTCTCCTGTAAGCAGGCGGCCCCTCCAAGCCTTCTGCATTACCGACCGGCTGTGTATTGACAGGGCCCCTACTCTGAGATGAAGCAGGCCTGCCCTTTATGGGTTCCAGCAGATTATCAGGTATCTCCTGGAGGAAACGGGAAGGCCTGGCAGGCATTAAACCTGCTCCCTGCATATTGATAAATGCAGGATAACAAAAATAGAGATGGTCCCTGGCCCTGGTAGCTGCAACGTAGAAAAGCCGGCGTTCCTCTTCCAGTTCCTCTGTTCTCGCTGCAGCCATGGGTGATGGGAAACGTCCCTCTGCCAGGGAGATGACAAAAACCACCTTCCACTCCAGCCCCTTGGCAGAGTGCATGGTAGAAAGCACCACCTTCCCCTGATTCTCCTGCTCATCACCAGGTTCCGGCGGATCCAGGGCAAGATCTGCCAGAAACTCCACGGCATCATCATAGTCACTGCTCATGGCCTTGAGCTGCATCAGCTCCTGCAATCTTTTTGGATAGTCATCGGTGTAGTGTTTTTCCAGCAGAGGCCTGTACCACTGCAAAAGTCCATCTACTATCTCTGGAAGCTCTCCGCCACAACGGGAAAGCTCCAGAAGCCTTGCCCCCATCTCTCTCACCTTGGGCACCCAGGCAGCCCGGGAATTGAAACGGCTCAGGTACTCCAGAGGGGCATCGGATCTTATCATCTCGGCATAAATCTTTTCAGCACTCTTGGGACCGAGGCGGTCAAGAAGGAGCAATGCCCTGGTGATACTCAACCTGTCCAGGGGATTTATCATTACTTTGAGCAGGCTGAGAAGATCCTTGATATGGGCGGCATCCACCAGACGCATGCCACCCCGCTTCACAAACTGAATACCTGTGTGCCCAAGGGCTGTCTCCAACTGAAATGAGTGAAAGGCGGCCCTGAACAGTACGGCTATCTCCTCTGGTTCAATACCGTCATGGAGATGTTTTCTTATCCTGGCAGCAACAAACTTGGCCTGATCCGACTCATCAGATGCCACGTACAGCCAGGGAGGATGTCCCCCCTTCCGCTGGGCCACCAGTTTCTTTGTAAATTTCTGCCTGGCATTTGCAATTATGGCATTGGTACAGTCCAGGTTGGGCTGGGTACTGCGGTAATTCCGCTCCAGCTTTATGATTCGGGTGCCCTGGAACATCTTGGGAAACTCAAGGATGTTGTTGAAATCAGCCCCCCTGAAAGAGTAAATGGACTGGGAATCATCCCCAACAGCCATGACGTTTTGCCTGTCCCCGGCCATGAGATAGACCATCTCTGCCTGGGTGCTGTTGGTATCCTGGTACTCATCTACCATCACATACTGATAGCTGTCGGCAATGGTCTCCCTCACATCAGGATTGTCTTTGAGAATCATCAGCCACTTCAGGAGGAGATCGTCATAGTCCATCAAGGCATGGGCAGCCTTGTAATTGATATATGCCTGCTGGAGCTGCCCTATGGAGGGGAGCTGATCTGTGAATTGAGGGAAATGACGCTCTACCACCTGATCTATGCCGATCCCTGCATTGACACTCTTGCTGAACATGGAGACAAGAGCAGCCTTGGAGGGAAATTTCTTCCCTTTACCTATGAACTCCATCTGCCTTCCCAAAAGATGAACCAGATCCTGGCTGTCTGACTGATCCATTATGGTAAATCCAGGAGGATAACCTGCCAGATGGGCATAGCGCCTTAACATCCTGTGACAAAAACTGTGAAAGGTTCCGCCAGCCACTTGCACACAGGCATCTCCTCCGATCCTGGCCGCCCTCTCCAGCATCTCCTGTGCAGCCTTTCTGGTAAAGGTCAGCAACAGTATGGAGGATGGATCCACTCCCATTCCAACCAGCCGGGCCACACGATAGACCAGGGTACGGGTCTTGCCGCTTCCTGCTCCGGCAATTACCAGCACCGGCCCCTCCGTATGGAGAACAGCCTCCAATTGCTGGGTGTTCAACTCCCTTTTGAAATCAATCTCCATGCAAAAACCTTTCAGCAAACAGTAAAAATTTGAAAAAGAAACAGAAAAAAACTGAAACAAGAGGAGCAGAGACTACACGCCGCCAGAGATAAGATGGGAGTCTCTTTCATAGTTCTCCCTCTCTTGGCCGTTCTCCTCAAGAAATGATTGAATGGGAAGGATGAAATAGAAATTGTTACCAAGAGGTACCTGTTCGCACCCTACTTCACCACCATGAACCTCGATCACCTTCTTCACGAAATGGAGACCATGTCCACTTCCAGGATTATTTCCTGTATTGTCCCCCCGAACCCCCTCTTCAAACACAAGTTTTGCCTCTTCTCCTGAGAGATGCGGTCCGGTAGTAAAAACACTGAACTTTACCCCATCCTTTCCAGGGCCAAAATAGTCTGGCAGAAGGGCACGGCCCAAGGCCATGAATTTTCTCCTGTTTCCATGATGATCTACAACCTCTGCACAGTATTTCTCTGCATTGGAGAAGAAATTGGCATATACCTGGGAAATAAGACCAATATCAACTGCCAGAGGCATATCCTCATCAGGCACACCTCCAAGGCGATCATCTATCTCTATCCCCTGCCGCTCCAGCCTCGCCCTGTATCGCTCGAGCTGTGGTTCTATGATTTCCTTTGCGAAGTTACAGGGTCTGCGCCTCAGAACCAGCTCTCCCTTCTGAAAATGTTCACGGCGCAGCAGACTCTCCAGAAACAGGCTTGTATTGCGGAAATGTTTTTCAATATCAACATGACACTTCTGCAGCTCTGTAAGGGTCTTTGCAAAGGATTGCTCTATCTTCTCAACAGATGAGGCATAGGAGCATCCCTGCTCCCTGGCCTCCTTAAGGTGATCCCTGAACAATACCAACTCCTCTGCAAGTTCCTTTATCTTTTTGTCAACAATATTGAAAAATACCCTGTACTTTATGTTAGGCATAAGGACATTGTGCTCGATATCAGCTACCAATGTATTGATGAACTTGAGATGCTCCTCATTGGAGAGGGCCAACATCTTGTAATGATAGTTGTAGCCGATTCGGTTGGCATACTTCTGAAAAAAGAGCTTGTCCCGCTCATCCATCCTCCCCCTGGGAAACACCTCCAGCATACCAATTATCTCTTCTGAATGGGCCAGGTTCTTCACTGCAAAAAGACGCCGGTTCCCGGATATTGGGACAAAAAAGGAATCCCCATGTTCATATGGTTCCTGGGAAATTTTGACAAAATCATGGGGTTTCAATCCACAGACATTCAAGGAGCTGATAGAATCACAAACAGTGACCAGGTCTCCGGACTCACTGTCCACAAGATAGAGGCAGCAGTCAAATCCAAGGAAATCCTTGGGGACAAATACTGCTACTCTGTAAAAATTATCCAGTGTCTCAAACTCCTGGGCAAGATCGAAAAATGCGCGAAGGGTATAGTCCTGCTCCCGAGAAAACCCATACCTGTAGTAATCATCCTTTTTCTTCTTTATTTTGGAAAGTACTGCTGCCAGCTGGGGAGGATCGGCAGGAGTACAGAAGAGGGAACCCATTGGGAATCTCCTAACGCCCTTTTACGGCTTCCTGTCTCTGAAAATCCTGTTCTATGGCCTGAACCATAGACTCTATGGTGTACTGTTCCGGTATTATATCCACATCAATTCCATGCTTACGGGCAGTCTTGGCGGTCACCGGCCCTATGCAGGCAACACGCGCCTGGGACAGAACCCTTTTGATGGTTTCGGAAGGAAGGGCCTTCATGAAGTTGTCCACGGTAGAAGAGCTTGTAAATGTCACCACATCCACTCTTTCCTCCTGAAGCAGCTCAACCACCTGGGGTGGTGGCTCCGGAATAACAGTCTCATAAAGAGGGACTATATCCACCTCTGCACCCATCTCCCGTAACCCTATGGGAAGCACATCCCGGGCTACCTTCGCCCTTGGAATCAAAACCTTCTCACCTTCTATTTTAAGGGTTTTAAACGCATCCACAAGACCCTCTGCACGAAAATCCTCAGGGATCAGATCTACCTTCAAGTGCAGGTCATGAACCGCCTGAGCAGTGGCAGCTCCTACCACAGCAATCTTCACAGAGCCAAGGGCACGAATATCCAGGCCCAAGGCATCTATCCTGGCAAAGAAAAATTTCACTGCATTAGCGCTGGAAAACACGATCCAGTCATAGGTGACCAGCCGTTCAATGGCATTGTCCACTGCAGCGGTATCCTCCAGAGGACGCACCTCTATGGTAGGACACTCTATGCAGCCTGCTCCCTTTCTCTCCAGCAGATGGATGAGTCTGCTCGCCTGACTCCTTGTTCTGGTGACCAGAACACGCCTTCCCAGCAACGGCCTGGACTCAAACCAGTTGATCTCATCCCTGACCTTCACCACGTCTCCAACCACTATTATGGCTGGAGGAGTAAACCCCTCCTCCTTCACCTTTTGAACAATGTTCTCCAGGGTTCCTGTAATAGACTGATGCAGAGGTGTGGTGCCCCATCTGATCACTGCTACCGGCGTATCCGGACTCCTTCCAAACTCCATTAGCTTGTTGGTGATGGTAGGCAGATTCGACATCCCCATAAGAAAAACCAGGGTGCCAACTCCCTTGGCAAGACCTTCCCACTGCACCGGGGCCTGCTCCTGTTCCATTCTGCGGTGACCTGTAATAAAGGCGACTGAAGCTGCATACGCCCTGTGGGTCAAGGGAATGCCTGCATAGGTGGGCACTGCAATGGCAGAAGTAACCCCTGGCACTATCTCAAACTCTATCCCCTCCTGCTTCAGTTCCTGGGCCTCCTCGCCCCCCCTGCCAAAGATGAACGGATCACCGCCCTTGAGCCTGACAACCATCTGGCCTTCCCGGGCCTTATCAATTATCAACCTGTTGATATCTTCCTGGCGCACCAGATGGCGCCCCATCCTCTTGCCCACGTAGATCTTTTCTGCCCTGGGATTGACAAAATCCATGAGCCTCGGACTGGCCAAACGATCATAAATCACCACATCTGCCTGCTCCAGAAGCTCTCTGCCTCGCAATGTCAACAGCCCAGGATCCCCTGGCCCGGCCCCTACCAGATATACCTTTCCCTTGCCCTTGTTATCATCCATTACTGTAAACTTCCTCGAGTATCTCTCCTGCACCAGATGACAAAAGTTTCTCTGCCAGCTCTATCCCCAGGTTTTCAGCCTCTGAATGCCTGCCCTTGACCGTTGCCCTGAGCATATTGCTCCCATCTTCCCTGGCCACAAAACCTGTGATTTTCAGCCACTCCCCCTCTAAGGTAGCAAGAGCCCCCATTGGAACCTGACACCCCCCCTGCAAACGGTACAGAAACCCCCGCTCTGCAGTAACACAGCAGGCAGTCTCCTGATGATGGATTGCAGACAGGATATCTCCCACCCCATCATCATCGCTCCTGAACTCCAACCCAAGAGCCCCCTGGCCCACCGCGGGAATCATCTCATCCACTGGCAGGAGTCCTGTAATCCGGTCCGAGATCCCAAGTCTTTTCATTCCTGCTGCGGCAAGGATGACTGCATCATAGAGACCCTGGTCCAGCTTAGAGAGCCTGGTATCCAGGTTGCCTCTCAATGACTCGATCTGCAGATCCTGGCGGATGCTTCTCAACTGTGCCATCCGCCGGAGACTGCTGGTACCTACCCTGGCTCCAACTGGCAGTGCTTCCAGGGAGGGGGCATTATTTGAGACAAAGGCATCCCTCACATCCTCCCTGACAGGGAAAACAGAGACCTCCAACCCGCCAGGAAGCTCTGCAGGAACATCCTTCAGGCTATGAACGGCAAAATCTGCATCTCCCCTGAGGATTGCATCCTCGATCTCCTTTACAAAGAGCCCCTTACCTCCAACCTTTGCCAAGGGAACATCCAGGATCTTATCCCCCTTGGTTGTGATATGAAGCAGCTCAACAGAGAGACCAGGCCATGCAGCCTCTATCTGTTTCTTGACCCAGTTGCTCTGAGTCAGGGCCAGCTTGCTCTTTCTGGTAGCCAGTACCAGTTTCTCTCTTCTATCCATGAGCTCAACCACTGCAACTGCTGCAACTGGTGGCAGTACATCCCTTACACCCACCGCTGCTGCCCTTCTTGCCTGTACCCCTGAACTGGGACCCTGATTTCATGGCAAACAGAGACATCTTCTTCTCCGTATTACCGGAACCACACTTCCTGCACTTGACTACCTCCCGGGAATTGAACACAAGCTGTTCAAACTCCTGGCCGCAATCCCTGCAAACATACTCATATATTGGCATAACTTCCTCCTGTTGAATAAAGTTCATTACTGCTGGCGGATTACCAGATCCGTGCAGCACAACCGGCCGAACTCCTTCCTGACCATCAGGCCACAACCCTATTTTCTACGAGACAGAGAGGTATCGAGCTCCTCCAGAACTGCAGAAAAGAGCAGAGGCAGCATCAGCTCATGATGTCCTGTTATGCTGAAACCCTTTCCACCCTCCAAGGTAGGCCTGGAAACCACGTTGGTCAATGGGCGATACTGCCGGATGAAGTCAAGATTCACTGTGGTGAAATGTTTGACCTGATAACCTATATTTCTTACTGCTGTCAACGCCTTGAGAAACACCTCTGGGAGCAGAACCGCTGACCCCACATTGAAATATACCCCCTTCTCAAGTTCTTTAACAAGGGAGCAGTATATCTGGAAATCCATGTAGGTAGCCCTGCCTATATCCTGGCCCCGGGCATCAGGATGGATATGGATGATATCAGTACCCATTGCCACGTGGACTGTTACCGGGATATGGAGCCTTGCAGCAGAGGCAAGCAGACTCATCTGGTTGTATGGGAAGCCTGCGTCAAGCAGACCTCTGCCCACTGCCTGGCCCAGCCCAAGCCCCTCATTGGCTGCCGTAGCGATACAGCCATTCAGGAACTCCCCGGTCTCTCTTGCAGCCCCAAATCTGCCTTCTCCAAGCACTGCAGCAACATCCTCAGAGGTCTTGCCGGCCATGGCGATCTCTGCATCGTGAATAATGCCTGCACCATTCAGTGCAATGGCCTTGATGATCCCCTGTTCCATCAAGCCTATCAGCAGTGGATTCAGGCCTACTTTTATCACATGGGCACCCATGGCCACCATTACCATCCTGTTCTCCTGAACTGCCGTGGCAGTGATCCCTGCAATCTCCAGGAGATCAGATGCGGCGAGCTGTCCTGGCAAGGATTTCAGAAACTCTCTCACAGAGAGTCCGGCCTGCAACGGAGCAGCAAAGTCATCCACACTAACCTTGCTCTCCCTGTCATAAAGGGAATAGGTCTTTAGTTCCTTGAAAGAAAACGGTTCAGGATAGGACATGAGACAACCTCTCTGAAAAGCTGTTACCAATTATCGAATTCACAATGAGCCCATGGCAGTGCCAAACATGGCCTGTTCCACCAGATCACAGATGATATGTGCAAGGAATATATGCACCTCCTGTATCCTTGGCGTATCTTCACTCGCCACATTCAGAAGAATATGTGAGAGCCTGGCCATCTCCTGCCCATGGCTTCCTGTAAAACCGATACAGGTCATTCCTCCCTTTCTGGCCATCTCCATTGCCCGAATCACATTGGTAGAGCTGCCACTGGTAGATATGGCCCAAAGAATATCCCCGGGACGCCCAAGGGCCGCCACCTGTTTCTCAAACACCTGTTCAAAGCCAAAGTCGTTTCCGCAGGAGGTAAGTATGGAGCTGTCAGTGGTAAGGGCCAGGGCTGCAAGGGGCACCCTGTCCATACGGAACCGGTTGACGAACTCTGCTGCAATGTGCTGACTGTCTGCTGCGCTGCCCCCGTTGCCACAGATGAGGATCTTACCCCCGCTCTCCAGGCATGCAACAATCATGGAGACCGCTGCTGCAACGGTATCTGTGTGTCTCCTTACAGTTGCTGCCAGGGCATCCTGCAGTACTTCCAGGGCACTATCTGCCAATTCTCTCGTTCTCTCTTCTCTCATATTCATCATGAGTCAGTCCATCCTGTAACAATACTACCATCAACACCATGAATGGGTGGAACAAGTTGCCCACTTTTGGGAAAAGGATGCCCAATACAACATCTCTTTCCCGAGCAACGACCGCCATTCTAATGGAAAAACCCTGCCATTTTAAGGGAAAACTTGTTCATTTTAAGGGAAATAGAAGGGTATCAGGAATGAAAGAGTGGAGAAAGTGGATCACATTCCACTACACGGCACACCTCTTGCTGTAGTTTGCCTGAAAAGGAAACAGAAAAACCGGAACAGAGCGAGAGGAAAATGAACACCCCCTTGACAATTCTTGACAATCTCTCCCCTATCACCCCTGGAGAAACCGGCGGCAACGGACAGGGCCATTCTGTCATAAAGCAGAGTGAGGGAGGCAAGAGATCGCACTCTCTCAGGACAGAAGGCAAACAGATAGGAAGACACAGCACTGCCAGCAGAAGGAGCAACACCAGCAACAGACAGAATGATTTTCCCAGGATACTCAGGAACAAACTTGGAGAAGACCATGAGAACACTGCTGTTGCAGAGAAGATTACGCCTTCAACGCTTAAAAGACTGGCCCGCAAGGTCCTGGATGGAGAGCCATTGAACACGGCAGAAATGGAGCAGATTCTCTCTGCCATCAGGGAACAGATTGAGGCCATGCTCAAAGGAGAAAAGGGGCCCTTTGATGCCATCTTCACCCCTGGACAACAATCTTCACCAACGGCTGCACCCTCTATTACCATGGTGAATCCATCTTCTGGAGAACAGGCAACTGCCAAAGATCACAACATACCCCTGTTGGCCAATATGCTTTCCCCCCTGGCCAAACAGGTCATGGCAAAAATTTCCCAGGATCCTCGCCTGAAGGAAGCCATGATATCTGACACCAACTCCAGGGATCAGCAGGAGATCAAAGAGCTGATGCAGGAGATAGCAGGGCTCAGAAAAAGACTCCTTTCTGCAGGGGTTAAGCCGGAACTGAATCAGGCTAACCAGATGACAACAGGAGAAACAGAGAAAAAAACGGCATGTGTTTCCCGACCTGCATCAGCAAATAACTCCAATATAAATTTCTACCCTGCAGAAACAGCCTCCAAAAACGAAAAAGGGGGAGAAGGCAAGGCCTTTGATGGTCAAACCCATAAAGAACTTGCGGACAGGCCTGCAACACAGGCAGAAACTGCTGCCCTTAACAGTGGCCAGGACAAAAAAACGGGTGGCAACTCACTCGCATCTAAGGAGACACCCGTAATCCACAACCAGGAATCAGGGCAAAAAAAGGATAAAACCCGCCGGACTTTTTCTGAAGAAGCAGCAAAAAACAGTGGATCCCGCTTGGACGGGAAAGACAATAAAGAGATGGCCAGAAATCAGATGGCTACCAACGAGACCGGAGCATCGCCCAAGGAGCCTGGGCAGCCCGGCGAACACTCCACCAATAGATTCAGACCGGTGGAGATGGCCGGCAACCATCAGCCCAAAACCGGCACCGAGACGGCTCAAGGCTCAACGGGCACACACAACGGCTCTTTCACCGTTGAAACCAAGGAGGCCGGCGGCATAACAGGCAGAAACGGTGCCGCAGGTTTTGAATCCCTGCGCTCATCTGTATCTGCCCAACTCTTTCAGGGAATCCATGACACTATAAGGATAAACCGGAACAGGGCAGTCCTCCACCTCAATCCGCCAGAACTCGGCAAGGTGAGGGTAACACTATCCCTTAGCCCGGGGAACCAGCTCCACGCCACCTTCATCGTGGATCATCCTGATACGAGGCAGATAGTGGAGTCGAGCATGACACAGTTGAGACAGCAGCTTGCAGAAAACGGATTTACTGCAGGAGCGCTGGACGTGGGCATCGGTCACAGGGAACCGGGACAGGATTTTTTTTCAGGCTTTCAACAATCTCACCACGCTGGCGCAGGATCTGGCATAACCAGCACCACAGAAGAGGATTTGCCAGGAAAGATGGTGGAAACAGACAACAGGCTTCTGCACGTGATAGCATAGGAGGTAGAGCGTGAGCACCCAGGGAATAATAAGCAGCAGCCCGGTCTTCCAGCCGGACAAGGAAAAGGATGCCATTGAGTATAAAACTGCCCAGGAGAAGGGCTCTCTCTCCAAGGATGACTTCATGATGCTCTTTGTAACACAGCTACAGTATCAGGACCCCATGTCACCCATGGAAAGCGCAGAGATGGCATCCCAGATGGCCCAGTTCAACATGCTGGATCTCATGTATGAAAACAATGAGGCCATGAACAATCTGGCCAAGACATATCAGACATCAACCGGCCTCTCTGCAGTCTCCCTTATAGGACACACGGTCCATCACAAGGCTGACAGCATGGTGCTGGAATTCCAGGGAGAAACACGGGAGCTGTTTCTGGAGCTGGGATCTGACGCAGCAGATGTTGCAATAGAGATCCGGGACAGCTCTGGAAAGCTGGTGAATATTTTGGAACTGGGATCAGAGCCGGAGGGCCGGGCACCTGTACAGTGGGATGGCACTGACATCAACGGCAACCCCGCAGAGCCAGGAAAATACTACATCAGGGCATCTGCCATAGATCAGCACGGAGATGAGATAGACTCTGATCTGTGGCTGCCTGGAAGAATAGAGGGGATCAACTACCAGGATGACGGCTCCCCGCTTTTCCGGATTAACAATGGCTCTGTAATAGGCATTGAGGATCTTCTGAGCATCAGCTGATCTCTCTACAAAATGACAACTAGGTTTTCAACAAGAAAATAAAGGCGAACAGGAGGTTTTTATGGCACTAACAAGCTCTCTATATTCGGGAGTAAGCGGTCTGATAAACATGGGCAATGCAATGCAGGTCATTGGAGACAACATCTCCAATGTAAACACCACCGGTTTCAAGGGGGCACGAGCCACCTTTCAGGACATTATGGCCCAGAACATCAACACGGCACGGGGCGGTTCCCAGGTAGGCCGTGGTTCTGCCATGTCGGATGTGGCCCCGCTCTTCACCCAGGGCTCCTTTGAGAGCACTACATCTGCCACGGACCTGGCCATTGCCGGCAATGGTTTTTTCATGGTCTCAAACCCCAAGATAGAGAACAGCGTTTATTTTACCAGGGCCGGCCAGTTCCATGTGGACAAGACCGGCTACATGGTGAATCCAGCCGGCCTTAGAGTGCAGGGATGGAAAATGGAGGAGCAGCCCAATGGAACTGCAGAAATAGTTGGCGCCATAGGGGATATACAGATAGTGAACACATCTCCTCCGGTGGCTACCAGCCAGGCAACAGTTGCAGTAAACCTGGACAGCAGAACTACCGGACCGGTAAACAATG
>JALSKY010000126.1 GCA_026988585.1 Deltaproteobacteria bacterium | reverse complement strand
CCTGGACGCAACCCTATATCCTGGATTAAGATACTCTTTTAAGATTTGTAACCGTTATCAATCTCCAAAAAGGATCGCTCCTGTTCAATGAATTCGTCCAGCAAAAACAGATCACGACTGGTGCTTGGAATAGAGACCTCATGCGATGAGACTGCTGCTGCAGTGGTCACTTCTGATGGTGTTGTACTCAGTGATATTATTGCCTCACAGGTTGATATTCATGGACGGTTTGGCGGTATCGTCCCGGAAATTGCATCCAGGATCCATGTAGAATCAATAGTTCCAATTGTAGAACAATCCATTGAAGAGGCAAAGGTTACCCTGGAGGATCTCTCTGCCGTTGCAGTAACCCAGGGGCCCGGGCTCGTAGGCGCTTTGGTTGTGGGGCTCTCCTTTGCCAAGGCCCTGGCCTTCCCTATGGATCTCCCCCTGTGCGGAGTAAACCATATCCAGGCCCATCTGTTGGCAATATTCATCCGTGATAAGCGAGAAGAAGGAGCCGCTGCAGGGAGACGGGAGAAAAGACCGGAATTCCCATTTGTGGGACTGGTGGTCTCCGGAGGTCATACCAGCCTCTACTTAGTGCGAAATCCCCTGGACATGGAGTTGCTTGGTGCAACCAGAGATGATGCTGCAGGAGAGGCCTTCGACAAGGTGGCAAAGTTGCTGGGACTCCCATATCCAGGGGGGCCTGTCATCAGCAGATTGGCCCAAAAGGGGAATCCAGAACAGTTCCGGTTTCCCAGGGCCATGCTGCCTGAAACACCACTTGATTTCAGCTTCAGCGGCCTTAAAACCGCTGTGCTTCAACAGGTTCACCGGATCCGGCGGAAAGGTGTGCAGATTCCTGTAGAGGATATATGCGCATCCTTTGAAGAGGCCGTAGTTGACGTGTTGGTGGAAAAGGGACTAAAGGCTGCAGTGCAGTATGGGGTAAAAGACCTGGTAATTGCCGGAGGGGTGTCAGCCAACCGCCGGTTGAGAAGCGTGGCCCAGGAGCGGGCAGACAGATCAAACGTCAGGTGCCATTTTCCAGAGATGAGATACTGCACTGACAACGGGGCAATGGTAGCCTATGCCGGTCAGTTCCTTCTGGATGCAGGTATGCTCCTTTCTCCTGATGCTGATGTCTATTCCCGACTGGCCTTTTGATCCTCTTTTACGGTCTTTCCCTCTGCTTTACCTGCCTGAGATGGCGCCCCTACGGTTACAACTTCTCCGGTTTGAATCTTCCCCGAACCGTCTGCCTGGCCATCTACTACCTTGACATCCACTCTGGTCCTGTCGATCTCATCCTGGTATTCCTGGACCAGATGCTCTATCTCAACCTTTTCTATCTGTGTCAGGGGTTCCTGGGCAAGCATTGATTTTACCACACCCTTCTTCTCATATTTGTCCACAAGTTCATAGGCGATTTCACAGAGACGAAGGTTCTTTTTGGCACAATCCTGGAATTTGGTTCTCATCATCTTGAGATCTGCCTGGGTGGCTGCCAGTTCCTGGGATAGTTTTCTCTTTTCCTGTCTGCACTTGAGAATCAGATCCTTGTATTGGGCCTCCCTCTTTTTGGTGATATCGACCAACCGGGCATACTTTTCCCTGAGGGCCTCCACTCTCTGTTTATAGGCGTCTATTGTGGCCTTGCATTTCTCACCGCCCTTTGAAAGCTCTTCAACCTGGGCCTTCAGATCCTTCAGCTCCTCCTGAGCCTTTCTGTTCTTGGCCTCAAGGGCAGACTTTGCCCTGGTGAGCTGCGCCACCCTGTTTTTCTCCTCTTTGTACCGTTTATGGAGAAGCTGCCGTTTTCTGTTCTCCTCCTTCAACTGCTGGGCAAAGATTGCCCGCTCCTTTTTAAGCTGGATATGGCCATAAAGCAGTCCGGCAGCCAGACCGGCCCCGAGCAGAAGGATGAATAGAAAGATGGTTATAAGCCGTTGCCTGTTCAAGGAAACCTCCCTGTGCTACACCATTATCTGCCACTCCATGGAGTGGGATGGATCAATAACGTGCGTTGAAATCCAGAAAGACCGAATCCACAGAGAGAGGGGGGCCATCCACCTCATCACTGGTTATCCATTTCAGGGCAAGCCAGCAGTTGGTATAGACGCCCATCTCGCCCTGAACCACCCAACCCTTGGCGTTGGTGCCCCCCAGGTGGAAATCAGAATCTGTAAAGGCGTCCACCACCGCATCTGCCTCAAGATACTTGTAGTAAAGTGACAGTTTCCAGTCACCAAACTGGCGCATCTTGCGATGTCCCACCTTGATTCCTACGAGATAGCCCTCATCTGCCTCACTATCCACTGCATAATCAGCCTGGAGGTTTCCTGCACTCTGAAGCAGCCTTCTGATCCTCTTCTCATCAAAATCCATATTCCTTACATAGTCGCCAAAGAGACTCACATAGACCGGGGCCCAGAAACCCACATCTACCTGACCTGTAATGTTGAGCAGGGAAAAGTCTGATGCCAGTCCCAGCCTGTAATCTGTAGTGGGATCCAGGTCCACCAGGATATTTCCCTTCTGTTGATAAAGGGGTGCAGACCAGTATTTGGAGGAAACACTGGC
>JALSKY010000125.1 GCA_026988585.1 Deltaproteobacteria bacterium | reverse complement strand
CTCAACACCAGAATCATTATAAACAACGGGATAGTTCTGGCCTGGATCAAGCCGTTCCAATCTCTCCTGAAGAAACAGTTCATTTCCTACTCTCCTGAATCCTGCAAAAAAGAACAAGTTTTGGGTTTGATTTACAGAAGCAACCAAGGTGCCAGGATTGTAACAACACTTCCCACCCCGGCATGGAGACAACAATAACATATTGTAACCAGTTGTGAAGGCAGGAGAAGGTCTGGATCGACAAAACAGGGAGCAGGTCTATGGGCAAAAAGTCGCTTTTCTGTCGGTATATTACCGCAGGTCATCTTTATATGGCCTCTTTAATGGCCTGAATCAGTTGGCTGAAACCAGGATTTCCTGGACGCAGCCTCGCTATCACCTCTGCATCTTCTATGGCCCTGTCCAGCATCTTTCTGCCATAAAGCAGGCTTGCCCTGGCAGCCCTTAGTGCAACATCCGAGGGCCGCAGAGAGATAGCCTTGTTCAGGTGATATTCTGCCTTTTCTATGTCGTCCATGGATAGAAAACAAGCTGCCAGGGCAGAGTGGATCTCAAAGTCCTGTGGGGATCTTTTCAGTATCTGTTTGAGTATAGATGCTGCCTGGCTCAGGTCGTTCAATCGCATGAATACCAAGGCCTTGTTGAATCCTATCACCAGGTCAGCGTCAGGCTGCTCCCACTTATTCCGGATTTCATCTGCATTTTCCCATAGCTCCAGGGCCTGTAAGGCATCGTCAAATCTCTCGGCATGAAACATTGATAGACTCAGAAGGGGAAAGAGAAATGGCATCCCTTCAGGATGGCTCACAAGACGGGTAAAGGCCTGGGCTGCAGCCTTGTATTCTCCATTGAGTAATCTGCACAGGCCCATATTGAACACAATAACAGGATCTGCCATCTCAACCTCATAAAAGGGTTGCATGAGACGGAACGCTTCCCACAAGGTGCCTTTGAGGATCTGTAAAGAGGCAAGATTGGCCACTGCTTCAAGCTGGTCAGGCTTCAATGCCAATGCGCGTTTCAATGCACGTTCTGCACTGTCCATCTGTCCTGCCTTTATGAACAGGCTGGCGCAATCTATCCAGGCCCTGCCAATCCAGTCGGGAACTGTCCTGTTATCTCTTCGCAGGGCATCTTCCCTGTCAGAGATGGCAACTACCAGGGATAGTGCATCAGCAGGATCCTCTGGAATCTGGATTTTTCTGCTGTTACAGACCCTTTCAAGGAAAAAGATAGGCCTGAACCAGATGGCTTCACTCCTTGGTTGTAACGATATGAAGTCGATAGGAGGAATGTAATGGCAGAGAACTCCATCACCATCCGGTTTCATCTCCGTATGAGTTGCTGTCTGAGCAGCCCTGTTATCTCTTTTTTCAAGACCCGCTCCATTATTATGGGAGATCTGGTGCAAAAATATTCCCAGGAGTGTTGATATCTCGTCAGACTCTGCATCATTGTCTGTTGGTAACCATGAGATATTGTTATCACCGTTTCCTGTTGATTTTTCTTGAGCCTGAGGGGGGCTCATCTGAGGTCTTTCATTATTTTCAGAAGGACCATTGGTGTAGCCTGAATCCTCCTGTTCCAGCCCCTGTTTTGTCTCATCCCCATGGATTTTTATCTGTGCAGAGAAATCAGTGGAAGCGCATCTCCTTGCAATGGTTTGGAGTGCCTGGGATACAGGGGAATCCGGCCTCATGGCAGCAAGGTTTTCCATCTTTATAACCGCTGATTCAACACTGCTGTCTCGGGGAATCCGGCCCAGGAACTTTAGTTTTATGTCCAGATAACGTCTGCTTATCTCCTGCAGGTTGTCAAAGAGTTTCTCCGCCTGTGTTGCATTGTCCATCATGTTCAGGATTACTGCTGGTGAAAAATCTTGACAAATCTGTACTATCTTTTCTGCAGCACCAGGATCATAGCGGTGGATCTCATCCAGGAGTCTCCTTACGGTGCTGCCTCGTTTACCATCTGCACCTACCTTGTGGATCTCTATTATATCCTGAGCGTGAGAGCCCTTTTTGAAGGCCCTGGAAAACATCCTGTAGAGCACATTTTTCAGAAATTCATACCCATTCAGGACTGAAGTAGGTTCCGGATTGATGACCACTATCCCGTTTCCCGTAATGGAAAAGAAATCCACTACGTTATAGTTGCTGCCTGCCCCGAGATCCAGGATGGCATAATCGGCGTTCAGCCGTTTTATACCCCTTATTACCTTGGTCTTCTGAAAATAATAGAGATTGGCAATTCCTGGGATGAAACCTGCTCCTGCAATCAGCTTCAGGTTTTTTATGTTGCAGTTCACTGCATAATCCGAGAGTTGCCGTGCCCCCTTTTCATAAATAAAATCCCCTATCCCTTTGGTAACTCTCTTTATGCCCAGGAGGGTATGGAGATTGGAGCCACCAAGATCGAGATCTATGCAGTAAGTGGTATGTCCCATCCCTGCCAGGGATGTGGAGAGCCCTGCGGCAACCATACTCTTGCCAGCACCACCCTTGCCACCGCCTATCGCAATTATTTGAGGCACTTTTTTATCACTATTTTTTTTCATATCTTTCCTGTTCCTCTCTGAAGACTCATTATTCCTTTTAGG
>JALSKY010000124.1 GCA_026988585.1 Deltaproteobacteria bacterium | reverse complement strand
TCTTCCATCCAGGTCATACCCTACCCATGACGCAAGGGTGATGAGACTGGGACGGATCTGCCACCACTTCTCAGGCATCTGTTGCCTGGCAATGTCAAAAACAAGCTGGTAAACCTTGCTCAGGCTGCGATGGAAGTTGTTCATGGCCTCAACAGCCAGCTCATGCTCCTTTTCAAGGGAAATGCCAGGATCTGAGAGATGGTCTGCACAAAGGGCCTCCTGAATAAGTTCTCTGATATGGGCATCCGAGTGCTGGACACCAGCTACATTGTAACCACTGGCAAGTTCCGATAGGGTGCGGAGCAGATTTGCCTCCAGTGCAAAGGTTGGATGGGCAGTGAAAACAACACCGAAATGGTCTGTTGTTATGAATTCTGTAAAGTTGTCAGTGCAATTTTCTTTTCCGTTGTCTGTCGAGTCTTTCTGAATTCGGGACAGCCGTCGGGTTATCGCCTCCATATTTTTTATCGGATCTATAGGCGCGAGATACTGGTTGAGCCGATCTGCCCTGGAGACGAAGGCATAGCCATTGAGAAACTGAATGAACTGTTCCAGATCAGATGGAGCGAGTTCCCCTTTTTCAATCTTTTTGGCGAGCTGGATTGCCAGAAGGACTATGGGATTGGCATGGGGGTTTTCCTCAGTAACCGAGATGAAATGTTTCAGAAGTATCTTGAGTTCGTTGTAGAACTCGGCAAGAGCCAGTTTCCTTTCTGGCTCGAAACATCTCCTGTCTCTTGGTAACAGAGGCCTCTGGTTCTTCTCTATTATATCCCAGAATATCTCTTTCATGATTTGCTCCTTTTACAGACAGGTCTTGACAGGTTTGTCTGAATGCTTAGCGTAAAACCCGAAAAGGATGTAGGTATCATCCTGTAACTATTATTAAAATATCGCTTTTCACTAAAACATAGAAATGGCTTTTACTCAATAGAACAGATAAGGAGGGCTGATAAAATGTTAAATCATTGGCTTTCACTGAGTGACCCGGTATGGGAGGACTTTGACAATCTCCAAAGGGAGATGGAGCGGATGTTCAGGTCCGGTCCCTTTTTTTCTGCAGCAGGCAGAGCGGGAAGGCAGACCCCTATACCGGCTGTCAACATAGGTGAGACCCCTGACAAGCTCATCATCTATCTCTTTGCTCCCGGGCTGGATCCCAAAGATATAGAGCTGACCATAGAGAAGAATACTCTGACCATATCTGCCGGACGTGATACATCCAAGGATATCGGTGACGGCGAAAAGGTTACCGGGTTCTATCGGAAAGAGAGGTTCAGCGGCAATTTCAGGCGGGTGATAGCCCTGCCGGACGGCCTGGATACGTCCAATGTAGAGGCAAAGTATGTGGATGGAATACTCATGATCTCCATTGCCAAGAAGGAGGAGGAACAGACCCGCAAGATAGAGGTCAAGGTTGACTGATTCCATATCAGTCTATGTGAGATATTAAGAGATTGAATCAGAAAAACGGAGGTGTTCAGATGAATAGTCAGGAAACAGGCGTAGTAAAAAGGGAGGAACAGAGGCCAGCTGAGGCTGCTGCACGTAAACCGCTTGTGATTGTCCCGCCTGTGGATATATATGAAAAGGAGGATGGAGTGATACTGCTGGCAGATATGCCTGGCGTATCCAAGGAGAAGATCGACGTACAGGTGGACAAGAATGTGCTTACCATCAGAGGTGAGATCGGAGAGGTGGTTCCTCAGGATATCAAGCCTCTCTATGCAGAGTTCAATGGCAAGGCCTATGAGAGGGCATTTACATTGAGCCCTGATGTGGATGTGAGCAAGATCGAGGCCCACATGAATTCTGGTGTGCTGAAGATCTTTTTGCCAAAGGCTGAAGATTTCAAGCCAAAAAAGATCGAGGTACAGGTGGGCTGATTTGGTCCCTAAGGGGTTGCTGTAGCCCTGTTAGGATCGGTGCAGGCTGTTCGCCATAAAGAAAGGGCACTGATCAGCAGCTTTGATCAGTGCCCTTTTTGTATCAGGTTTTGAAGCAACAGGAATCCGTCTGCACTCTATTCATACAGTATTGATGCCAGTGTAGTGAAAAAAAGCCTGCCATAGTGCTGTTCAGCCGGATTAAAGCCTTACCTGAACCCTGTACTCCAGGACTGTTTCTCCCTTTGCAGGCACATTCAGTTCCCATTCAGCCAACCTTGCCGAGACCTTTTTATGGGGGTTGGATTCCTTGAGCATTATCCAGTCTCCAGGGATATGTTCCTGTACCTTTACTGTTACATCCTTTTCCTTGGCATTCTTTACCGTGATCCGAATGGATGTTTCATAGATGTAGTTGTATGGGGCACTGCCAGCCAGTTTCCTGAAATCGGTCTGTTTGCGCCATGCTGTTATATCAAAGGCATTTCCGAGTTTCAGGCGAATATCTTCTTTTTCAGGGGTGTGATCAACCCTGTCTTCTCCTACAAACTGGAGAGTGCCTGTGGTGTCAGCCTTGTAAACACGCATCACCCCTGCAGGGAGAGCCATTCCAAGGTTGTTCTCCTTTGTGTTGCTGAAACAGAGAAAGATGCCGGCCTTGAGTTTGACAGCGCCGTTTCCGCCCATCCGGCTGGTATAGAATCCGCTTCCGCCAGATATGAGATATTCCTTTTTGCAGGGCACTGAAGATGCCTTGAGCAGTGAGACCTGTTTGGTCTGTCTGTTCTTGATTGTGGTTGGCCTGCCAAGTGTATATAGATGGTAGTCCATCAGGCTCTCCTGTGTCATGTTTTCCATGCTGTCTGGAGCTACTGCCAGGCTTTTGTAGCGCATGGTCCTGGTTTTCGGCCTGCTCACCCGGTTTACCTCTCCTGCCACCAATTGCAGCCTGGCATCTCTGTAAGCGGCACCACTGCGGTTTTCCAGGGTGACCCACCCCTTGAGATCCAGTGCATTTTCTTCACTGTTGAGCTGGGCAATATAATCCGCCTTCCATTTCAGACCGGAGGTAAGATAGGTGAGTTTCATCTCTCTGTAGCCGGAGGTGTTGCTGTAGGCAAGCAGGCACAGGGTCGGCTCTGTCCGAAGGTTTTGGGGCAGATCAGGAAAGGATATCCTGCCTGGAATGGTAGTCTCTATACGGTTCCCTATCTTGAGAACCACGCCACTGTTGGTGCTGAGCACCCTGGCTGGTACGATGCTTTCCTTCCCTGTGGCAGGATTGACCTTGATTATCTCTACATCTCTGCCCACATATTTTTTCAGCAGGGAATCTGGAGAAAGAAGGTCGAATTCAAAATTCTGTTCCAGGATGTTTATGCCATCCGCCTGAAAAAGTGCTGTTTCAGGCCTTATCTGGCCGCTTATTCCTGCAAAAGCCAGGGCTACACTGCCTTTGGGCAGTTGGACGGTCCTGATATCCCTTACAAGTGCCAGGTCATTGTTATAAATGGTTATTGAAAGTTCTTTCTGTTGGTCTGGCTGCAGAACGATCTCTGCGGCCTCTGCCGTTTGGCAGACAGCCATAAAAAAGATAGGGATTATGGCTGAAATAAGCCTGGCCATTATCTTTAGGTCTGTTTTTTTGTTGTTACTCATCCTGATCTCCCTGTGTCGGTTTTGGTGTGTAAACATCTTTGTTATACAATGGCTAAGTTATTCTCAGTTAGCATATCAGGGCTGGTTGTCCGGCAATATTCTGCCTCTCAATTTCTTGACCCTGCTCCTTTTCCTTTTCTCTTCTAACCGTCTCCTTCTGGAGGCCGGGGATGGCCTGGTTGGCCTCCGCTCAGGCGGTGGCGGTATCAACCCCTTTTTGATAAAGGTCTTTAACTGTTCCAGGGCGTCTTCGAGGTTGCGTTCCCTGTGACGGAATCGCTGGGCCTTGATTACAAGGGTGCCATCTTTTGTTATCCTTCTGTCCCTGAGAGACATAAGCCTCTCTTTACATTCAAAAGACAGGGAGGAGGCAGGTATGTTGAACCTGAGCTGTATGGCAGTAGATACCTTGTTGACATTCTGGCCCCCTGGCCCGCTGGCACGGATGGCCTTGATCTCAATCTCCCTGGAATCAATGGAGTGATCTGGTGTGATATGCAACATACCAAGACCCTTGCGGGGCACTGTATAGTAACCTGTACAATGGATTGATAAAGGATGTCCGGTTAAGATTTTTGCTTCAGGATATCCCTTATCTCAGTCAGGAGAATCTCTTCTTTTGATGGCTTTGGCGGTTCTGCCGGTTTCTCTTCCTCCTTCTTTTTGGCTGCGTTAATCGCTTTTACAACCAGGAAGATGGCAAAGGCAATTATGGTAAAATCAACTACAGTCTGGATAAACTTGCCATAGGCAAGGACCACCTCAGGTGTCCCGTCTGCTGCCCTTTTCAAGATCAGGCCAAGTTTGGTAAAATCAACTCCACCAATTAAGAGACCAATAGGTGGCATCAGAACATCTTGAACAAATGAGGAAACGATTTTGCCAAAGGCAGAGCCGATAACAATACCTACTGCCATATCGATAACGTTCCCCTTTACTGCAAACTCTTTGAACTCCTGTAGCATACCCATGATTTAACTCCTCCTCGTTTTTGATCAATTTTTTTTGTGACACGATAATGTTTCTGTACCTTGGCTACCAACTGAGATGCTTCACTATCCCCTGCCATCATAGCGGCTTTTTCCGTGGCATCAAGACCATTGTTTCGCCCTTGAGGATTGAAAACAAGGAGCCAGAATCCAATTGTCCATTGTTTCCTGAAATATCCCGCACCCGGCAATAATATCGTTTATCTCTGAATTGTTAGTGTTGTAGCTATCGTTGTTCTCCATGCAGTGTGCCCCTCAGCAGTTCTTGCCGGTCCATGGTTGAAAAAACCCTGCTTGACAGTCCATCCTGAGGCAGCTCTGCATCCATTTTTTGCATATTCTCTGTGGTAGGTTATCTTTTAACCTATTAGACTTCATCTTGAGCATGTAATTGTCCTGTAAACAGGTCTGAACCTACAGTGGGCGAATGAACTGTGGAGCCGGATAGGTCTTCTGGCCTTCTCCAGGAGATTCTATGGCTGTATCATGGTCTCGGAGGTTTTTGTACTGGATGGCTTCCTGGTCTCTTTGTGTTGGAGATCAGGATAATTAAAAAGTTAGCTGCCAATAGCAATGAGCAGCCAAAAAGGAGAAATAAATGAAAAGACATTATTATGTAAGCAAATTGGTAGTATTTAGCCTGCTCTTTGTCTTGTCGTTGGTCAGCCATACAACAGTAAATGCCTGCACCCGCGCACTATATGTCGGAGATGATGGTCTTGTCATTACTGGTCGAAATATGGACTGGTTTGAAGAGATGCAGACAGAACTATGGGTCTTTCCACGTGGCATGAAACGGGATGGTGGAGTGGGGCCTAAATCTGTTAAGTGGACTTCAAAATATGGGAGTCTTGCAGTTTCAGTCTATAATGTTGGTACTACAGAGGGAGCCAACGAAAAAGGGCTTGTTGTAAATTTGTTGTATCTTGCCGGTTCTGACTATGGAGAGTCCACAAATCGCAAACAGATATCCGTTGGTGCTTATGCACAATATATATTGGACAATTTTGCAACCGTTTCAGAAGCAGTGGAGGGGTTAAAAGATGACGAGTTACAAATTATTGCTCCAGATATTGTTGGACGCAAATCAACAGTGCACTTTGCTATCTCTGATCCTTCTGGGGATTCGGCGATTTTGGAGTTTATCAATGGTAAGTTGGTGATTCACCACAGCAAAGAGTTCAAGACCATGACAAACGAACCAACCTATGAAAAACAGTTAGCACTAAACACGTACTGGAAAGAGATTGGCGGTGCTGTGATGCTTCCAGGTACCTATCGTCCAGCAGATCGTTTTGTTCGTGCTGATTACTACATCAATGCAATACCAAAAACGAGTGATGCGCGTGAGGGAGTGGCGGCAGTGAGGAGTGTCATGTGTGAAGTCTCTGTGCCAAGAGGAATAAAAGATCCGTCAAAACCAAATGTCTCTACGACAATCTGGCGTTCGGTGTTCGATCATAAAAACATGGTTTATTACTACGAACCTACATCCAGCCCATATATCTTTTGGGTTTCTTTGAAAAAACTCAACTTCACCAAAGGTGCACCTGTGATGAAGCTTGAATTAGAGAACGGAAAACGAATCTTGGGCGGAGAGGCAGCAGATAAATTTGAAAAAGCCAAGCCATTTAAATGGCTTGCGCCAAAAAATCAATAAGCTAACAAGGCAAATACAGCCAACCGTTAACCGCGGCGGCTGGTTTGCAACGATCTACTGAAAAGGAGAGGATGCCTATGGCTGATACCAGGGAACTTGTCAAGGATATGGCTGAAAAGGCCAGGTCGGCTTCGAGAAGGGTTGCACTGCTGTCAACTGATGTAAAAAACAGGGTGCTCCTGGAGACTGCTGACAGAATTGAGGCAGAAAAGGGTTTTCTGCAGGAGGAAAACCGGAAGGATCTGGATGCCGGCAGGAAGAAGGGGCTTACGCCTGCCTTCCTGGACCGGTTGGAGCTCTCGGACAAGGTGATTGCATCCATGGCCCAGGGGCTAAGGGAGGTAGCTGCCCTTCCTGATCCTGTGGGTGAGGTGGTCAGGATGTGGAAACGTCCGAATGGCTTGCAGGTTGGACGGGTACGTATCCCTCTTGGCGTCATCGGCATGATCTATGAATCCCGTCCCAACGTAACAATCGATGCTGCTGGCCTCTGCCTCAAGGCAGGCAATGCCATCATCTTAAAGGGTGGTTCCGATGCCATTAATTCCAATCTGGCCCTTGCTTCCATATTGAGCAGTGTCCTTGGGGATAACGGTGTGCCTGGGGAGGCAGTTCAGGTGATCCCTACCACGGACAGGAGCGCTGTTACCGATATGCTTGCCATGGAGGAGGAGATCGATCTCATAATTCCAAGGGGAGGGGAAGGGCTGATCAGGTTTGTGGTGGAGCATTCCCGAATACCTGTGTTAAAGCACTACAAGGGGGTCTGTCATGTCTATGTGGACAGGTATGCAGACCTGGAGATGGCCAGGGATATCTGTTTCAACTCCAAGGTGCAGAGGCCTGGAGTTTGCAACGCAATGGAGGGGATGCTGGTTCACTCCGGGATTGCCGGAGAGTTCCTGCCAATGGTGGGAGACTCCCTGAGAGAAGCAGGTGTGGAGATACGGGGTTGCAGCCGAACCTGTGAGATTCTACCCTGGGCTACTCCTGCCACAGAGGCGGATTGGGGTGAGGAGTTTCTATCCCTGATACTTGCAGTCAGGGTGGTGGACTCCATGGATGATGCCATGGATTATATCGCCCGTTATGGTTCCAACCATACAGAGGCCATTGTGACCAGGGATTATGCCAGGGCCAGACAGTTCCTCAATCAAGTTGATGCCTCCCTGGTGGTGGTGAATGCCTCCACCAGATTCAATGATGGGGGGCAGCTGGGGCTCGGCGCAGAGATCGGGATCAGTACTTCCAAGCTTCATGCCTATGGGCCCATGGGGTTAGAGGAGCTCACTACTACAAAGTTCATAGCCTTTGGTGACGGACAGATCAGACAGTAGAAGATATGAGAGGATAGGGATCCTGGGTGGCACCCTGGATCCTGTCCATTTCGGCCATCTCAGGTCAGCAGAGGAGGTGCGGGAGCAACTCGGTCTGGACCAGATATTGCTGGTTCCTGCTGCCCGGCCGCCTCACAAGTTAAGCGGGAGTATTACCCCTTTTTTTCACAGGTTTCGCATGGCAGAGCTGGCGGTTGACGGGGTGCCGGGTTTTTCCGTAAGCGATATGGAGGGGCAGCGTCCCGGCCCCTCCTATTCAATAGATACCCTGGTTCGTCTGAGGCAGCTTTATCAGGGCGCACAGCTCTTCTTCATCATAGGCGCAGATGCCTTTCTCGATCTTGGCTCCTGGAAAAGTTATGAGCAGATTCCATCGCAAGCCAGGCTGGTTGTGGTTTCAAGGCCTGGAATCTCCATGGAGCAGATGATCAACAGGGTTGAAGGCCTGTTTCCTGATGCAAGGCAGGTGGCTGGCCTTGAAGGAGGGATGCCACAGTTTGAAACAGGCAGGGGCGGCAAGATACTGTTTGTTCATGTGACCCTTCTTGATATATCATCTACAAATATCAGGCAGCGGAGCCGAAGCGGGCTTTCTGTCAGGTTTCTGCTGCCGGAAAAGGTGTTGGAGTATATGACAGAAAACCAGATTTATGTGCGGAGAAAAACAGGTTCGGAGGATGGCCGGAGGTCTGGAGAAGATCTTCTTGATAGTGAATCCCTGGCCAGGAGGATCTACAGAGAGGTGGTGGACAACAAGGGTGAGAAGGTGGTTGTGCTGGATATGCGGGGGATCTCCCCAGTGGCAGATTTTTTCATAATAGCCCAGGGCAGATCCACCAAACAGGTGCAGGGCATGGCTTCCAGGATGAAGCGGGATCTTTCCAGGGAGCATATAAGATGTCAAGGGATCGAGGGTGAATCAGAAGGGAGCTGGATACTCATGGATTTTGATGATGTAGTAGTGCATCTCTTCTATGAACCTGTCAGGGGTTTTTTCGATCTCGAAGGATTATGGTATGAGGTGCCCAGGATGCCATGGGGATATGACGACAAGGCTGGGAAAGGGCCTGAACAGGAGTCTTGATATGAGCGGAACAAGGCCGGTAATGCTTGTTATTATGGATGGATGGGGCTGGCGGCCTGAGGTGCAGGGTAATGCCATAGCCATGGCCAACACCCCCAATACGGATCGTTATGAGAAGGAATGTCCCTTTACTCTCCTGGAGGCATCTGGTGAGGCTGTAGGGCTTCCTCCCGGACAGATGGGTAATTCAGAGGTGGGGCATCTCAATCTTGGTGCAGGCAGGATAGTTTATCAGGAGCTTACCAGGATAAATATGGCGATCCAGGATGGTTCCTTTTACAAGAATTCCGCTCTCTGCAACATAATGGATAAGGTCAAGGAGACAGGGGGAAGGCTGCATCTCATGGGGCTGGTCTCTGCAGGTGGGGTACACAGCCAGATGGAACATCTCTTTGCCCTGTTGGAGATGGCAAAGAAACATGGGATATGTGATGCCATTTGCGTTCACTGCTTCATGGATGGGAGGGATACGCCACCTACTAGTGGAGCCGATTATGTAGCCCAGCTAATAAGACGGATGGATGAGCTGGAGTGCGGAGCCATTGCATCCATTATTGGCCGTTATTATGCAATGGACCGGGACAAGCGGTGGGACCGGGTCGAGATTGCTTGGCGGGCCCTTGTTCATGGTGAGGCCCTCATTGCCCGGGACCCGGTAGCAGCCATTAATGATGCGTATGAACGGGGGGAAACGGATGAATTTATCAAGCCGATTCTCATGGACAACTCCTGTTTATCTCCTGAAAAGGGTGTGGGGCCGGTACGTGATGGAGACGCCGTAATCTTTTTCAACTTTCGGGCAGACAGGGCCAGGGAGTTGACCAGGGCCTTCACTGAAGAGGGGTTTAGCGAGTTCGATGTTTCCGGCAGACCGAAACTTGCCGGTTTTGTTACCATGACCAGATATGATGAGACCTTTGCCCTCCCTGTTGCCTTTGCTCCCATGACCCTTGACAGGATACTCGGTCAGGTGGTCAGTGAGGCAGGGCTCAACCAGTTGCGAATTGCTGAGACAGAGAAGTATGCCCATGTAACCTATTTTTTCAACGGCGGAGAGGAAAAGCCGTTCAGAGGAGAGGATCGGGTGCTTATCCCTTCTCCCAAGGAGGTGGCTACCTATGACCAGAAGCCGGAGATGAGTGCCAGAGAGGTGGCCCAGGAGCTTGTCAACAGAATTGAAGAAAATGATTACGCCCTGGTAGTCGTGAATTTTGCCAACTGTGACATGGTCGGGCATACAGGCATCCTTGAGGCGGCCATCAAGGCGGTGGAGGTGGTGGATGAATGTGTTGGTCTGGTTACGGAGAAGTTCCGGGAGAAGGACGGAGCCGTGATAATCACTGCAGATCATGGAAATGCAGAGATAATGGCAGATAATGGCAAACCTGTTACAGCGCACTCCACTGATCCTGTGCCTCTTTATCTTGTAGATGATACGAGAAAAGATGCTGCTCTCAAAAGGGGTATCCTGGCCGATGTAGCGCCGACTATTCTGGAGATAATGGGCCTGCCAATTCCTGTGGAGATGACTGGAAAGGTTCTCTATTCCAGATGATGGAGAGATGTTTCATAAAGGAGGGCTGCAGAGGAGATGGTGCAGCCTGGGTAGGCCGCAGTTCTCAAGAGGTGGAGCTTAGACAGGATCTGTTATGTGAGCTGCGTAATGTCAGCAGGTTCTACAGGGTCAGCCGCGGCTTCTTCTCTGCAACAACGCATCTGGTTCGGGCCTTGCAGGAGGTGAACCTACAGGTGAAGAGGGGTGAGGTCCTTGGGCTGGTAGGAGAGAGTGGTTGCGGAAAATCAACTCTGGCCAGGGTGATGCTGGGGCTGGAGCCTCCTTCTCTCGGGAAGGTCTTTTTCCGTGGATCGGATCTGGCATCCCTGGATTCTGCAGGCATGAAACAGTTCAGGAGACAGGTGCAGATGGTCTTCCAGGATCCCGGCTCATCCCTGAACCCCAGAAAGACCGTTTTTCAAACCCTGAAGGAGCCCCTGGAGATCCACTCCCTTTGTACTGGCAGTGATATCAGGAAAAGGGTTCAGGAGCTCCTTGGATTGGTGGGGCTGGAGCTGTCTGCAGTGGGTGACCGTTATCCTCATGAGTTCAGCGGTGGCCAGCGACAGAGGATCTGTATTGCCAGGGCCCTTGCCACCAATCCTGAACTTATCATAGCAGATGAACCCACTTCTGCCCTGGATGTCTCGGTGCAGGCCCAGATCATATCTATCTTGATGGAACTCCACCGGAGAAAAGGGATATCCTATCTCTTCATCTCCCATGACCTGCCCCTTGTGCAGTTCATGTGCAGCAGGATAGCTGTGATGTATCTGGGCTATATCGTGGAGATACTTCCCCGCCATCTCTTTGGCCTGGGGAGATCTGCAAAAATGGATGAGATACACCCATACACCGGATATCTCATGGAAGCAGTGCCTGTACCTGATCCGGATTTTTATGTTGACCGGGATGGTTCCGGTGTTACTCCTGGTAAGGAGAGGGAGATTCAGGACCTGGATTCCAGTGAACCTGCATTTCGGCAGATGGATGATGGATGTGTCTATGCTGCAAGGTGCAGAGAGGCATCGGATCTCTGTTTTCTCAAGAGACCGCCACTCCAGGAGGTCTCGCCAGGTCATTTTATGGCCTGTTACCGCAGGGGCACCAGCGAAGAGAGCTATTTCTGATTGTTTGTTTCTGGTGCACCTAATTCGATTCGGTGCTTTATGCCAGCAAGATCATCAGGTTGAGACATATTTTTGAGAGGTATTGAAAAAATAGAGGGTATATGAAGATAGACGATTCAATCTCAGGACTTTTCGATGTGGAGCCTCTGGAGGAATATGAGGTTCCTGAACAGTTACCGATGATGGCTATCAGGGATGCCATCATCTTCCCATCAATGATTGTTCCCCTGTTCGTTGGCCGGGACGGTTCGGTTTCAGCAGTCAATCAGGCCCTTGCAGAAAACAGGCTGATATTCCTGTCTGCCCAGAAGAATCCCCAGTTGGAGGAGCCATCTGCCAAAGATATTTATGATGTTGGCGTTGTGGCTGCGGTGATGAGGACCTTACAGCTTCCTGACGGCAGGCTCAAGGTGCTGGTGCAGGCCCTGGTCAAGGCAAAGATGGTGGAGATGCTCCAGGAACATCCCCATTTTGTCGCCAGGATCGAGACCATAGAGGAGCCGGAAACCGAGATCACAGTTGAGATAGAGGCCCTGATGCGCCATGTGGTGGAGCAGGCCGAGAGATTGTTGAATTTGCGAGGAATCTACACCCATGAAATGGGAACCCTGCTCACCAGTATTCAGGAGCCGGGGCGTCTCGCAGATATAGTCTCTTCGCATCTCAATCTGCCAATCGCCAAGGCCCAGGCACTCCTGGAAAAGATAGATCCAGTGGAGAGGCTGAAGGCAGTCAGTGAGCTGCTCACCAGGGAGATAGAGGTCTCATCGGTTCAGGCCAAAATACAGTCAGAGGCCAAGGAGGAGCTTACCCGTAGCCAGCGGGATATGTTTCTCCGGGAGCAGCTCCGTGCCATTCAGCGGGAGTTGGGAGATATAGATGACCGGGCCAAGGAGATAGAGAACTACCGGAAACGTATAGAAAAGCTCAAGATGCCCAGGGATGCCAGAGAGGAGGCACTGAAACAGCTCCGCAGGCTGGAGTTCATGCACCCCGATTCCTCTGAGGCCACCATTGTCCGCACCTATCTGGACTGGATTGTGGAGCTTCCATGGTCCAAGAGCTCAAAGGACAAGCTGGATCTCAAAAGGGCCAGAAAGATACTTGATGAGGATCACTATGACCTTGAAAAGATAAAGGAGCGGATAATAGAGTTTATAGCGGTTCGCAAGCTCAAGCGCTCGGTCAAGGGCCCCATACTCTGTTTCGTTGGCCCGCCCGGTGTGGGAAAGACCTCTCTTGGACGCTCCATAGCAAGGGCACTGGGAAGGAAGTTTGTCCGCATATCCCTTGGTGGTGTCCGGGATGAGGCAGAGATTCGCGGGCACCGACGTACATATATCGGGGCTATGCCTGGCCGGCTCATTCAGGGGATCAGGCGGGCAGGAACCAGTAATCCGGTTTTCATGATGGATGAGGTGGACAAGATAGGACAGGATTTCAGGGGGGATCCTGCTGCTGCACTGCTGGAGGTCCTGGACCCGGAGCAGAACAGCACGTTTTCAGATCATTATCTCGAGATCCCCTTCGATCTCTCCAAGGTGCTATTCATCCTCACTGCCAATATGCTGGACACAATACCTTCTGCTTTGCTGGACAGGCTGGAGGTGCTGAGGCTGTCAGGATATACAGAGGATGAGAAGGTGCAGATTGCCAGGCGTTATCTCATACCAAGACAGATCTCTGAAAATGGCTTGTCTGAACACCATCTTGAGATCTCTTCCAGGGCATTGCTGAAAATTATCACGGAATACACTGAAGAGGCAGGAGTCAGGGAACTGGAGCGGCAGATAGGGGCAGTGTGTCGAAAGATAGCCTGCAGGGTTGCCGAGGGAGAAAAGGGGCCTTTCAGGATAACAGGAGCCAACTTGCACAAATTTCTCGGACCTCCCAAGTTTATTCCGGATTTTGAGAAGGAGGAGAGCCAGGTGGGGGTGGCAACCGGTCTTGCCTGGACCCCTTATGGCGGTGATGTCATGAGGATCGAGGTGCAGATCATGCCAGGCAAGGGGAATCTCACCCTGACCGGCCTGATGGGGGAGGTGATGAAGGAATCTGCAATGGCGGCTCAGAGCTGGATCAAGGCCAGGGCAGAGGAGCTTGGTATCGATCCCAAGGAGTTTGAAGAGAGAGATATCCATATCCATGTTCCAGCCGGTGCTATTCCAAAGGATGGCCCTTCTGCAGGTATCACCATGGCCACTGCAATGGTCTCAGCCTTTCTCAAGCGTCCTGTTGACAAGGATATTGCAATGACAGGGGAGATTACCCTTACCGGACGGGTGCTTCCCATAGGCGGGCTCAAGGAAAAGGTGATTGCAGCCCTGCGGATGGGTATAGAGACCGTAGTAATTCCCAGGAAGAATGAGAATGATCTTGAGGAGATACCACCGCATATCAGAAAACGGGTGGACTTCAGACTGGTGTCTTCCATCGATGAGGTCTTGGAACTGGCCCTCCTGCCTGGGCCTGTTGAGGAGGGTGTAAAGGGCAAAAAGGAAAAAGGCGGAGAGAGGAAAGATCCTGTTCGGAGGAAGAAAAAAGGTAAGGGGCAGCGATAGTATGGCAGGTAAGTTGAGAATCAATCAGGATAGGATGAAGGAGAATTTCCTTGCTCTTGTGGAGATATATAGTCCTTCCAGGAACGAGGCCGATGTTGCTGGATGGATCAGGGAGAAGATGGCTATTTCTCTCGGGGCTGAAGTCATCGAGGATAATGCGGCTGTTTCTGTAGGCGGAAACTGCAACAATATGGTCCTCAGGCTGTCTGGGGACAGGGATGCCCGGCCTCTCTTCCTGAATGCCCATATGGATACTGTCGAGCCTGCCTCAGGTGTCCGTCCCCTGGTCCAGGATGGGGTTATACGGTCTGATGGCGCTACTGTCCTGGGAGCAGATGACAAGGCTGCAATAGCCATAATTTTTGAGGCAATAGAGGCAGCAAGGGAGTGTAACATATCTCTTCCTCCTCTGGATCTCGTGTTCACTGTATGTGAAGAGATAGGACTTCTCGGTGCCAAGGCCCTGGATACAGGGCTCATCAGGGCAACCCAGGGTTACTGTCTCGACTCAACAGGCACGTTTAACCTGATAAACCAGGCCCCGGAGGCAGTGAGGTTTACCATAGACATACATGGACGGTCTGCTCATGCGGGCATAGAGCCGGAAAAGGGGATCAATGCCATATTGCTGGCTGCCAGGGCCATGGCGGAGATCCCATGTGGCAGGATAGACGCAGAGACCACCAGCAATATCGGTATGATAAAGGGAGGCACTGCCACAAATATCGTGCCAGATCTGGTCACTGTTCAGGGAGAAGTGAGAAGCCATAATCATGAAATGCTGAAGCATGTCCAGGATGAGATGATGGGTGCCTTTTACAGGATTGCCATGGAGATGCAGGCAGGACCGATGCAGGACAGTGACGTTGTGATTCCAAGGATTGAGTCCACCGTGGATCAGGAATATCCAGCCATGAAAATAGATAAGAAACATCCTCTGGTGTTACGGGCAACGGAAGCAGCAGCAGAGCTGGGTAAAGAGTTGCAGGTAATGAGCACAGGAGGTGGAAGTGATGCCAACGTATTCAACGGAAAGGGGCTGGATGCAGTGATTCTCGGGATAGGAATGAGAGATGTTCACACATGCCAGGAGCATATCCATCTAAAGGATATGGCAGATACTGCGGCTTTTCTATCAGAGATTATAGGAAGATGGAGTTGAGCCTCTCACGGCATCCTCCCAATTGATCCCCTTTTTTTAGCCGGGAGATATCTTGTTTGTGCGTTTTGTGCGAATGTCTTTTTGTTAGTGGTTGTAGCTGGATGGTTGTAATCGTTGTTGGCGTGAAATGTTTCTCTTTGTAATAGTTAAGATTTTTTTATTTTTTCTTGACAAATGCTCATATGTCGCTTGACATTTTTTTGAGTGTTAAGTAGATAATTTTAAGGCAGGTAATGATTTAAGATGTAAAAGAAGAAGGAGGATTGACATGCGTAGATCAAGGTTTGCTTCAGTTGTTTGTGCCGTTTTTTTTGCCATGGCTGTTTCAGGAATCGCCTGTGCCGCTGATTCCGGGCCTGAGACCATTGAATTCCCAGGGGGCAAGAAAGGGGTCGTTACCTTTAATCACAAGCAGCATCAGGAGAAATTTAAATGTGGTGAATGTCATCATGGTCCTGGCCATTCTGATTATACAGAGGGGATGGAGATCAAGAAGTGTGAAGAGTGCCACAATAAGGAGATGGCTAATAAGAAGCTCAACAAACCCATGAAGGCCTTTCATAAGAACTGCAAGGGATGTCATAAGGAGCAGGGTGGTCCAACCAAGTGTAAAGAGTGTCATGTAAAGAAGTAGTTGTCAGGTTTGGCAGAAAATATGAATTTGGTTAAAGGGGCTGCTGTCTTCCGGCAATAGCCCCTTTTTTTATCTCTTCTCCATTCAGTTTTGAAGCATGATTGATTTGATGAGAGAGTTGATAGGTGCCAAGATAGGCCTGTTGCGGCATTCCCAGGAGTATAAAGGCCTGTTAGATTATTTTGACCCATATATTGAAGGTCTGCTCACTGATAGGGAAGACTGCCTTTACCCCCTGTCCAGGCTGTTTTATTCGGTTGTTGCTGAACTTTGTTTGCAGGAGGGAGTCGGCTGTTTTTCCTCGCAGGAAGATGAGATGGCCCTCAAGGATCGGTTGCCGGATACGGTGGCAGGTTGGGTTTCTGTCATGCTTACGCTTTTTGGTGCAGGAGAGACCAGTTTTCACAGTTCTATGCAGGTGATCTCTCCAAAGGAGACGGCAGGGCTACTGATGCTCAGGCTTCTTGAATGGAAATATTGGAACTATGAGGGGCGTCTCCTGTATGGAAGTGAAAATGAGCGGCTGGTGCGTGAAGCCATTGCCAGGTTGCCCTATCAGATGGAAATGACAGGCGAAATGGAGGATGCGGCACATATCCTGGTCTCCTTCTTGAACTCAGGGCCTGACGGTTCTTTTGCACTGAATCCTGCTGTTCGGCATCTATTCATGGATTTTTCCGATAGAGAGGGACGTCATCTTAGTATGGGGGCATCCTTCATAACCTTTGACAGGACTTATCTCGCTGTAGGGCCTGAAGAATCTGCCCTTGCCCTGGAGTCTCTGGAGTATTTCCACAGGGTTTTTGGGGTTGGAGTAGTATAGCTTGAAGATTATAATGAAAATGTATTTTGGGCAAAATTTATATAAAATGGAATTTACAGGTTGATGTTGCAAAAACAGACAACTGTCAATATCGTCTTTCACCTCGAGGATGGTTGGAAACTTTCCTCGGTTTTCCCCTCATCCATGTTTCCTCTCTCTGAAACTATTTCATCCAATATCTTAGATTTTTTCGATATTATCAGGAATACCCATTTTGCTCCCATAGCCTCTCTAAAAGAGGAGTTGCAGCAGGAAGGGATGCTTTTTGAGAAAAGGGTTATTCTGCCTCAACTGCCGCCTCATGATTTTTTGCTCTATGCAGTAATGGATAAGAAGGCCGGAACAGGAATGGTCTGGCTCCGTTCTGTAGAACTGAAAGGGCTGATCGCTGGGGTTTTGATGGAGATGATGGACGGGGTTATTGTGGTGGATCAGGACTGGAGGGTGGTGGATTTCAACAGGACAGCAGAAGATCTTACAGGCTGGAACAGAGAAGATGTTATCGGCAGGCGCTGTGGTGCAGTGTTGCAGGCGGATGTGTGCAGCGGAACCTGCCTTCTATGCAGGGCGGCAGAAAAGGGAGAACTCATCAGAGAACAACGGATATTCGTGAAGTGCCGTGATGGTTCCAGCAGGCCCATGTTGATGAGCGCATCTCCTATATTTGACGGTACAGGCAAGCTGCTTGGCGGTATAGAGATCTTCAGGGATATCACC
>JALSKY010000123.1 GCA_026988585.1 Deltaproteobacteria bacterium | reverse complement strand
ATAATTGAGGCAGTCATGGGGATAGGAGAAAACCTGCACCCTATCAGGATAGCGGAAAGGCTCAATGCCTGTGACTTCTATTTTCAGCAGATCCACAACCAGAAAAAACTACAGGAAGAACTTCGGGAATCCTCATCCCCAGACATCCCTGGTTTTGCATCCTCCCGGACAATTCCTGAAGCCAGCGGGAACAGATCATGAGCTTGGAAAACACTCCCTCAGTAGATAAACAGATCCACGGCACAGGCCATGATGACAACAGTTCCCTATGGCGATACCTTGCAAGATCAGGCAGCCAAGCAAATCCTCAAGAGTTTGCTGAAGGGTATCTAGATGAAACAGGTTACTCTCTCTGGTCCATAACATTGAGCGACATCATGACCGTGGTTCTCATATTCTTTCTGGTCTGGGTAACCATCCACATGCATGAAACCATACAGCTCTCTATACCAGCAGCGGGTGATGAACCTACCTGGAATCACAAAGAATCGTGGCGCAGCAAAACGGTCCTGGATGGGCTGGATGGGCTCCCTGAAAATATGGTGAAAAAGATCTCAGATAACGGTCTGTTATTGATCCTGCCAGAACAAAACTGTTTCAGGCAGGAAGGCGAACACCTTTCTCTCTCAGTCAAGGGCAAAGAGATCCTGGAAAAACTGGCAGAAATCCTGTCAAAGCAGAGCGGCTACCAGTTGTTGGTCACCGGTTATTCAGACCGGATAAAAATCGGCTCAGGCAACATATTCCAGTCGGCAACAGAACACTCCCTCTCTCTTGCTGAGACAGTGTTTAAAAAACTTGTTGTATCCGGGGTTGATCCATATCTCCTGCGAATCCAGGCACTCAATTCTGCAGGACTGGACCCAAAAACAGCCGGTGCGAAGAATGAAACTGAGGATGCCAGAAAAAACAGGGTTGAACTGAGCCTGTTGTTTCAATAATCACTCAAATAGAGATGAAAAAAGGGCATGAGACCAACAGGTCTCATGCCCTCCATACTCACAAGCAACTGCTTAAAATGTTTAGAATGAGAAGCTTACAGTCACTCCGCCATAGAAGAAGTTGTCATCATCTTGATCTACAGAACCCTCTTCCATAACATCAGATGCATCGCTGCCGATTGGAAACACCCAGTTTATCTCTGGAGTGATGGTGAAGTACTGGGCACCCTTTGCAGAACAGAAGGCTGTAGCAGGGATCTCCAGGGATACTGATGCCTTTCCATCATGAAAGTTTGAATATTTATCTTTTGGATCATCAGGATCAGCATATGCGTCCTCATCATCAGAGAAGAGCGCGCTTCCCATCAGGCTCATATTCAGGGTGATTCCCCTGTCAAACTCATAGCTGTGGGAGATCTCCAGGGTTACATAGGTACTTGGATAGTGGGCAAACTCCCTGTAGATAGTGAGCGTTGGAGAAAGCAGGGTATCAAGAGTTGCTGAAACAAACAGCTCCTGACTATCATCCGCCCCATCCAGGTCATAATAGATGTAACCGACAGAGCCGGAGACCATATCAAAGCTGTAATCATAAGAGAGAGTCCAGTCCGTCTCATTGAGATTCTCCATGGCTGAGTCATAAGGATCTGTATCCAAGTTGCTCCAGATATTTGCAGAAAACCCCTTGTATGAGAAGGTAGCAGATGGCTGGATCACCAGGCTGTCCTGACTCAGTTCATACCCCCTCCAGATATACTGGCTTAGAAAACTCACAGACAGGTCTGCAGTTGGGGCATCGTCCTCTGCCATTGCAGGCACACTCATCATAAGTACTGCTGCCAAAGCGATAAAACACCTAAAAACTCCCTTTACCATTTTGTAATTCCTCCTTTTACCATTTAGTAAATTTTCTTCTTGGTTTTACAGATCTACACCTGTATCAGACAGCTTCAGGGCCCTTTTCTCCAGTACGCACCCTTATCACATCATCAACAGGCAATACGAATATCTTGCCATCTCCGATTTTACCGGTTCTGGCACTATTGATTATTGCATCTATTGCCTGCTCTACCTGCTCAGCCCTTACAATTATCTCCAACTTTACCTTGGGCAGAAAATCTACAACATACTCAGCCCCTCTGTAAATCTCTTTGTGGCCCTTCTGCCGGCCATGACCCTTGACCTCGGTCACAGTCATACCGGTAATACCTACCTCAGACAGGGCATCCTTAACATCATCAAGTTTAAATGGCTTTATTACCGCTTCAATCTTCTTCATATCCTTTTCTCCATACCTGATAAGTTTGAGATCAGCGTGTTGATACTACCGCTTCACCTGGAAATCGGCGTATGCCTCTCCACCATGTTCCACAATATCCAGCCCCATGAGTTCCTCTTCCTGTGACACCCTGAGACCAACAATCTTGTCGATCAACTTGAACAGGATGAAGGCTGTAACAAAGGACCACACAAAACAGGCAACGATACCTATCAACTGCGTGGAGATGATCTTGAAACTGGTCCCGCCGATATTAAACAGTCCTGCTGCAAAGGTTCCCCATGCGCCACACACACCATGAACAGATACAGCACCAACAGGATCATCTATCTTGAGCTTGTGATCAATGAAGAGCACAGAGAGTACCACAAGAACACCTGCAAGAAAACCTATAATTACGGAGCTT
>JALSKY010000122.1 GCA_026988585.1 Deltaproteobacteria bacterium | reverse complement strand
CCCAAGGCATCATCCTTGTGATCCATTCTGAGGTGTGCAATTGCCCTGGCCTGCCATGCCTTGACAAATTGCTGGTCCAGCTCTATCACCTTGGTGAATAGTTCTATGGCATCCTGGTATTCCTGTTCCATAAATTTGAACTGTGCCTCTGTAAAGAGGTCATCTATCTTGGAATCTTCATGAAACATCCTGTGGTCCTCCTTGAATCCTTGTTGACCATCTATTTTAAGCGGTTTCAAGCACAAAAAAAAGAGGCTGGCATAACCAGCCCCTTTTGTATCCAGAATATGTCTGATGCTTTTATGCTCAGGCGCAGGCCTTCTCCAAGTTGGGAACCATCTGTTTTTTGCGGCTCATTACGCCAGGCAGCCATACAGTCTTGCCCTCCAGCTTGGCACCAAAGGCCTTTTCCACAATGCTGGGATCATCGGTGACAGCCATGAGGTCTGTCCCCTCTTTCATGATATCTGTGAGCATCAGGAATATGCTGTGAGCGCCCTTCTCTGCCTTGATCTTTTCCAGTTCAGCAAAGAGATCGTCGCGAATCTTCTCAACCAGGTCCAGGGATACAAGCTCAAGCTGACCGATACCGATGGCCTTGCCACTCATGTCGAAATCCTTGTAATCACGGAAGACCAGATCCCTTGCGGATACGCCTTCGACAGCGCTCTTGGCCTTGGCCATCTCCATGCCCCATTCCATCATGTCGGTAACGCCGGCAATCTGTGCCAGGGCCTCGGCAGCGGCCTTGTCTGCCTCTGTGCAGGTGGCAGACTTGAAAAGCACTGTGTCACTCAGGATAGCGGACATCATCAGGCCTGCTACATTGGCCGGAATATCCTTCTTGTAAACATCCTTGTAAAGGGTGTAGAGGACAGTTCCGGTGCAGCCAACCGGCATTGCAACGAAAAGAATGGGGTTGGGTGTGGTGATGTCACCGATCTTGTGGTGGTCCACTACAGCAAGGAGTTCACCCTTGTCCCAGTTGTCCGGTGCCTGTTTGATATCGCTGTGATCAACCAGCATATACTGCTCGCCAGTTACATCTGTGCGGAGTTCAGGCTCTGCAAAACCGAATTTTTCCAGAACAACTTTGGTCTCTGGATTCAGTTCTCCCTGGCGACAGGGTACAGCATCCACTCCGAGCATTTTCTGCAGCTCTGCAAGGGCGATGGCTGCGGTTACGGAATCGGTGTCAGGGCTCTTGTGTCCAAGTACATAAACTGCCATTTTGAGAAACCTCCTCTTTGTGTTGGGTTATATTTGAAAAAAGCTTTTTGGAAATGATATTGGTCCAAAGTTAAAAAACACCCATGGAAATCAACATTATCGTCTGCAACAATAACCTTTTTGCAATTGAATATCAATTCAGAAATGAAAAAAATATGCAACCACGGGAAATTTGCGCCTTATGCCCTGCTTTGGCAGCACAACACTCTGTCTTGCACTGTTTCACACCCCCAAAAACTGGCTGCCTGTTCCTGCTCTAATTCGGTTTTCAATGGCCTTGGTAATGAATTTTTTTGACCTGATAACTGATTCGAAAAGGGAATAGCCCCTGGCCATGTTTGCCGCAATGGCGGCCGAGAGGGCACATCCGGTTCCGTGAACTTCGCCAGCCTGGAGCATGGGCCAGGAGATTGATTCCATCTTTTCGCCATCAAAGAGGATATCCTCTGCTATAGCGCCTCTGGCATGTCCTCCCTTTATCAGAACTGCAGATCGTTTTCCGGAAAGCGTCCAGATCCGCACTGCAGCCTCTTCCATCTCCTTGTGGTTGGATATTGACAGCTGGGCCAGGATGCAGGCCTCAGGAATATTGGGGGTTACAACTGTTGCCATAGGCATGATCCGGTTTTGAAAGGCCTGGACACCCTCTCGGGTAAGGAGTCTTGTCCCGCTGGAAGAGATCATGACCGGATCTGCAATGATAGGTGAACTGCTCTTGGTAATGGCCTCTGCCACGCCATTCACAACTGTTTCGTCCATGAGCATCCCAAGCTTGATGGCACGGACAGGCAGATCCTCCAGTATTGTCTCTACCTGCCTCTGCACTATTTCGGCAGGAAGAGGAAAGAGTTCCCTGACACCTGTTGTGTTCTGTACCGTCAATGCCGTAATGGCTGCAGCACCCCATACGGAGTGGGCATGAAAAACCTTGAGATCCATCTGGATGCCTGCCCCTCCGCAGGGATCAGATCCGGCTATGGAAAGCGTAACAGGCATCTTGCTATCAGCGCTATTACTGTAGAGGGCTCCCTGTTTTCCTGAAACCATAATGTTCAGGATAACTTGGGATTGTGCTTATGCCAAGGATAAGCAGTGTATGTGCCAGCGTTATTCATCTTCAGATTTGCCAGAAGGCAGGCCAAGGGCCAAAAATGAACCGACTATAAGCAGTATCCCGGCACCGATGATTCCGGCTCGAAAGAGCTGGTGATCAGCCAGGAATCCTATGGCGACAGGTACTGCACCTGCCCCTTGGAGAAAGGCCAGGGAGACGATTATGGATATGAGAATTCCCCGTTCCTCTTTCGGAGCGATACGGGACATTGCTGCAAAGGCTGCCGGAAAGAATATAACGGCAGAGAGCGGCTGAAGAAATACGGTAACTTTTACAAGGCTGCCGGAAAGCAGGCCCAGAAGAATGGTAACGGTTCCGGAAAAGAGAAATACTATAGATATGGTGCGTCTTGCCCCGAATCTGTCAACAGCCATGCCTCCTGCCAGGGCAGTGGCCAAGGTGGCAATGCGGGAGATACTTATCAGGGTGTTGGCATTTTCCTTGGTAAAATGATGAATCTTGACCAGATACAGTGGCAGGATGTTGAAGATCCCCAGGGTGGCTGTGACCCCGAGGCTGAACAGGAGCACCATGATCCAGAACTCCCTTTTGCTCACGTATTTTTTACAGACTGAGAATTTTGGTTGTTCTCCACGAAAATCCCCGGCACCAGAGAGCCAGAACAGGATGCCCAGCAGTATGGTGCCTGCTGCCAGTATGAATCCCATCTGTTGCCAGCCAAATGGGAAGAGGAAAAGGGTGGCCAGCAATGGAGCCAGAAGAAATGCCAGATTGGGGGCTACTTCGTGAACTGCAAGCACCCTCCCCCATGTGGCCTGTGGGAATGTTCCTGTAATGGTTGATATGCCTGATGGCAGATAGAGCCCGGCGCCAATGCCCAGCAGGAGCATGGCCCCTGCCAGGGATGTCACGCTGTGTGATATTCCTGTAAGTCCAAGGGCGATGGATAGTATAACAGAGGAAAGGAGGATGGCTCCCCGGTGCTTCACTCTTGATGCAACGAATCCTGATCCCAGAAGGGAGAGAAAATAGCCGGCGCTGATGGCAAAAAATAGTTGTGAGGCAGTGGCTGCCGAGAGGTGCAGGTCCTCCATTATCTGGGGCAAGGCAGGAGAAAAGATGATCCTTGAAAGAAAGTTGAAGAAGAATATAGAGGCCAGCAGGAGCAGTGTGATTACCGGTTTTGACATCTTTTTATGCCTCAGGAGGCCTATATCTTGCCCCTCTGCGCCTCAGGCAGGGCCTGGAATTTTGCGGCGGCACTGCTGGCAGAACGGATATCCATCTCTTTCATAATGTTCTGGAATCTATCAAGATGGCAGATAGATCTATCTGCCCTTCAGCCCCCTCTTTCAGGAGTTTCTGATCACCCATTATCTTCAGTGTCTTCTGCCATCCCGCCTTGTCAATGGTTCCTATCGGTTTTCCTGCAGGCAGTACAAGTCTGGCGGTGAGATCGATCTGTTGCAATGCCGTCCTTTCAGAGAGACCTGGCTCTATCTCCATGAGCATGGAAGCAGCCTCCTGGCGGTTCCCTGCCTTGAGGGCCTGTAGCCACCCTTCCAAGACCGCCGCCCTGAATCTTGCAACGGTTTCCGGATACTTTTTGACTATATCTGATGATGTTATAAGAGAGTTTGCCACGAATCTGATCCCATACCTTTCCGGATCCAGAAATCCAGGGGTCTGCCCGCTGGCCAGTATCTTTTCCTGGAGCATTACGCCCTGGGTATTGATATATACAGGCCATAACTGAACCCGGTTCTTCCAGAACGGAGAGTAGTCCTGGGTCTTGGCATAGATATGTAGATCTTCAGGACTAAGACCCAATTTATGGACAAGGGCCTTGAAGATAGTCTCATCATTTCCGCCATAGGTTATGGCCACTGTTACCTTTTTAAGGGATTTTGCAGGATGGTCCGGATCAAATCCGGTGCGCTCCTTTATGTAGATCCACTGAAAGGGGTTTTTCTGAAAGAACTGTGCAACTACTGCTACATCCGCTCCTTTGGACACGGCCCTCAGGACCTGGTCTGCCGAAGCAACTCCAAACATTGCCCTGCCAAGCTCTATCTCCTTGATGGCATCAGTTTCAGCTCCCCCCTCCCTGATCTCCACCAGAAGTCCATATCTTTTGAAGATACCCTTTTTTAATGCCCAGAGGTCTCCAAGGGTGCTGGCATTGTATAACCATTTGAGCCTGTAGATTATCTTTCCGTGAAAGGGACCGGGCTGCTGTTCATGGCTGAGAATGCTCTCTCCTCTCTCCTTCTGCGCCTCTTTGTCTCCCTCTTGTGATGAACAGGAGAGCAGCAGAAGCAGGAGAGAGAATGCCAGGAAAGGTAGCCCTGTTGTCCGGAGTGAACGGATCAAAGCCCTCTCTTGACCTCTATCTCTGCCCTGTTCCTGGCATCGTTCAGCCAGTCCATGAAAACAGTCTGCCTTTTTTCAGCAAGGATTTTCTGCTTCAGGGAATCCTTCTGGGACTTAAGTCCATCTGCTGGAGCATCTTTTACCTGTTTGAGCCCTACAACATAAAAGGTGTTACCTATTTGCACAGGCTCTCCCACAAGATTTTTCCCCTTCTGCAGCATGAGAGATCGTGCCTTGGCCACTGCCTGGGCAGGAAGTTTGCCCCCTGCTTTGCTGTCTCCCCTTTTGAACAGACCCGTCTCCTCAACTGCGAGTCCAGCCTTTTCTGCTGCCTTTATGAGCCCCTCTTTTTTGGCGCTTTCAACGAGTTTCTCTGCCTTTTCCCTGCAAAGCTCTACAGCCTTCTCCCTTATGAAGTCCTGCTCTGCCCGCTGCCGGACATCATTGAGTTTGGGAATGTAGGGCAGTTTCTTGTCAACGGCCTCTGCAACCATCAAACCCTGGGGAACCTCAAGGATGGAGGAGAGCTCCCCCTTTTCCAGTGCCATAACGGCATTCAGAGTCTCAGCCCTGTTACCTACAGCAGGATCAGGGTTTGCTCTGCTGAATAGCCCTGTCTCTCTGGTCTGTTTCTTTTCAGCCTTGGCATAGAGATCCAGGCCGCCCATCTCTATGATGCTGTCATAGGCCCTGGTGGCCGCCTCCCACATGAGCTGTCCTGCCTTCTGCTTGCGCAGATCCTGTTCTATCTGATCCTTGACCTCCTGGAGAGAAGCTGTCTTTGCCGGACGAATCTTGTCAAGCCTGATGATATGCAGCCCGAACTGCGTCCGTACAGGCCCCTTGACCTCCCCCTCTTTCATCGAGAAGACTGCATCCTCAAAGGGTTTAACCATGACCCCTTTTGGGAAAAAGCCAAGATCACCACCCTTCTCGGCTGTACCAGGGTCCTGTGAGTATTCCTTGGCCATCTCTTGGAAGGATTTTTTCCCCTCCTGCAGTTGTTTCAGTATCTTCTCAGCCTTTGCCTGGATCTGTTTCGTTTTGGATTCGTCTGCTTCCTGAGGCAGTTTGAGCAGGATATGTCTGGCATGTCTCATCTCCGGCTTCTGAAACTGCTCCTTGTGCTGCTCATACCAGCCTTTTACCTCTTCAGGCGTAACTTTTACCTGTTTTTCAAACTCCTTTCTGTCAAAGAGCAGATAACGCAGCTTTATCTTCGGATCTGTACGATAGTTTTCCTTGTTCTTTTCATACCAGGCAACAAGTTCCTTCTCATCCACCTTTACTGAATCCTCACAGGAACTGGAAGGGATTTTTATAAAGGCAAGATTGATTTCCTGGTTGATATAGGCATATCTTTCCTTTATCTCATCCTGAGTGGCATGAAGGCCTGCGCCAAGAAGGGCCTGCACCTTCCTGATGGTTATCTCCTGACGAACCTGCTTTTCAAAATCGGCAGGAACCATCCTGGCGTTGCGCAATGCCTGCTTATAGAGATCCAGATCGAAGGCGCCATCCTTTTTGAATGCGTCAATATTGAGAATTACATCCTGGATCTCCTGATCTGTAACCCTGATCCCCATCTTCTCTGCCTCCTGGGCAATGATCTCCTGGTTGATCAGGTTGTCCAGGACTTGTTGCTTGATGTTCAGGCCCTTCATGATGGCTTCGGGAACTGTTCCTCCAAACATCTGCTGATACCGCTCAAGTACACGGTTGTATTCCCTGTTGTAATCTGTCAGGAGAATCTTTTCGCCGTTGACCTTGGCAGCAGTCTCCAGCCGCTGGGAGCGAAAGCTTCCTACTCCCCAGAAGATAAAAACCAGCGCTATGGCTCCAAGGATGAGCTTCATCATCCAGGAGGCAGCATTCTTCCTGATAAAATCCATCATGATCTTTGCTAAGCTCCTTTAATAAAAAGAGAAATGTGTCACGACTTAGGGTCGGTGCAGTTATTTTGATAACTAAACAGGTGTTATTACCACATTATCCGGCGTTATGCCATTCTGTTGGCGGGTTTTGTACCATCTTTAGCATCAGGTAAAATTCTTTCTCTCTTTGAGTGCAAATGGAGAAGATCGATTCAGGTCGAAAAAGCTGTCGAAGGCCCAGGTGTAGCTGGAAGAGCGCAGGGTCAGAACCTGTAGTCATCCAGCAACTGCCCTGAGATCGGCTGGTTGACCTGAATTTGCAAAAAAGGTTTCCGTGTGAATATATCTCTCTCTGTATCTCCCCCCTCTTTGCACCAGAAACTGATGGTGTGGGGGAGATGGTGAGGTTTTGCGTATCTATCCACGATTCTTGCTGCCATATCCAGGTCATCTCTGTGCCAATAACGGATGAGAGCGGTTGGGCCAGGCAGATCTGGCCGGGCCAGCAGGTCTCCCGGCAGGGCAAGCTCTTCTATTTCTATGTTTTCCTGCCTGTTCCTGCCAACAGCTATCCAGCTCTTGCCTGGCAGCCGGAAATGCCTTCCTTTCTGGGCCATTACAAAATCTTCAGGTTTTAGCTTGGAAAACTCCTGCACCATGACTTTGAACCTGACGGAGAGGATGGGATCGGCCAGGACACATCCTCCACCGGGAGAAGGGTACTCCTTTATCCCGAACTCCCTGGCCAGAGCTATCTGTGTCTTGCGGCCCCTGCCGGTAATGGCAGGCAGTAAGCCGATATCAACGATCCCTTCCTGCTGTGGACGGGTAGGGGGAAGGTGGGTTGCGGACAGGGGCCGGAGGATGAGCCCCTCTGCTCCGCTCTCCCTCTCTATGATCCGCAGGGTGTCCCGCCTCTGGGACATGGGGCGCTGCCCCAGGACCTCTCCGGTAGCAATGAATGAGGCATTGTAGTCAGGCATCATCTCCAGCGCCTTCCTGACCATCAATATCTTGCAGTCGATACAGGGGTTGAAGTATCTTCCATATCCGTGGGCAGGAGTCTTGAGCATCTCTATGTAATCCCTGGAGATATCCTGTATGACCAAAGGGATGCCAAACCGTTGCACTGCATCCCTGCATACCTCCTCTTCCCGGCCCTTGGTGTCCCAGCCGAAAAAAGGGGTGATAAATTTTATTGCAACCAGATGGATGCCCTGGGCCATGAGGACCCGGCATGCCAGGATGCTGTCAAGTCCGCCGGAATACAGTGCCAAGCAACTCTTTTGCATACTCTCTTGCAGCCTCTGACTCTCCTCCAAGCATTCTGACAAGTTCTTCTATCCTCATGTTGTCAGAAACAGGAAGTATCTCAGTGGTGGTAACTCCCTGCCGCTGCCTTTTGGTCACAACAAGGTGGTGATCTCCTGCAGCAGCAATCTGGGGGAAATGGGTTATGGCAATCACCTGACTGCTCCTGGCCAGCTCAGCCATCTTGCAGCCTACCTTTTCCGCTACCTCTCCGCCAATACCGGTATCAACCTCATCAAATATCACAGTGCCAAGCCCTTCTCTCCTGGCAAACACTACCTGGAGGGCCAGCATTACCCTGGATAGTTCTCCACCTGAGGCCACAGCGGACAGGGGGGATAGAGGACGGTCCGGGTTGGCTGTAAAGAGGAATTCCACCCTGTCTGCTCCAGTGGGCCCCACTGCCTCAGGCGTTATGGTGTCAGGCCCTGAGACCTGCACAGCGAATCTGGTCTTTTCCAGGTTCAGGGCATTGAGCTCCTCTATTACCGCTGTCTCTATGGCCTGACCGGTCTCTTTTCTCCCTGCGCGCAGGGTGGATGCCAGCTTGCACAACTCCTCTTCTGCCTCTTGAAGCACCCTCTTCTTCCTTTCAATCTCCTGCTCCAGATCCTCTTCTCCCCTGAGTTTTTTATCTATCTCCTGCCTATAAGCGAGAACGTCCTGGAGCTCAGGCCCGAAACGCCGTTTGAGCTGCTTGAGCTGGTAGAGTCTCTCCTCCACCTCTTCCAGGCTTGTCAGATCTACAGGCAACTGATGAAGATAGTCCCGAATGGAGTATGCCAGGTCTTCACTCTCAAAGATGATGGATTCAAGCCTGGTAAAGAGTTCACCAAGCCCCTGGTCCATACGGGTCATTTTCTCCATGGCAGCCTTGGAATCATTCAACCTCTCCAGGACAGCCCCCTTTTCCGAATAGAGCAGGGCATAAATCTCCTGGCCAAGGATCCTGAGCTCTCTGGAAGAACGCATTACCTGCCTCTTTTGTTCCAGCTTCTCCTCTTCTCCAGGAACAGGTGATACCCTGTCTATCAGCTCAGCCTCCTGCTGGAGTCGTTCAATCTCCTCTCTGGACCGCTCTATCCGATCTTTCATGGAGGCAATCTCCATTCTGATCTTTTCTGTCTCGGACCATTTTTTGTTGATTTGATTCACCAGCGGAACCAGGCCACCAAAACCGTCCAGCAGTCTCCTGTGCTCCTCTCTTTTCATCAGGTTGTGATATTCATGCTGGCTGGTAATGGCCAACAGGCCAGGAACTATCTGTCTGAGCAGATTCAGCGGAACTGCAGCACCGTTGATGAAGACCCGGCCAGGGCCATCTGCCTTTATGACCCTGCGGATAATGAGCTCTCCATCCAGCTCAGGATGAATTTCCATCTCCTCCAGTATCTGACGGGATTTCTCTGGGAGTTCAGGGTTGTTAAAGATAGCTTGTATCACTGCAGGACGGGTGCGATCTCTTATAAGGCCTGTATCGGAGCGGGCTCCCAGCATGAGTTTCATTGCCCTGACCAGAAGGCTCTTGCCCGCGCCTGTTTCTCCGGTAATTACCGTAAGGCCTGTGGGAAAGGAGATCTGCAGATTCTTGATAAGAACGAAGTTTTCAATGGTCAGATCAGCAAGCATATTGATTCCATTATGGTGCAATGAGTAGCTGTCAGATTGCAATAGCTGAATCTGAAAAATTATCCTCTTTCTTCACGGTTGAAAAGTGTTTTGTCTATTGCCGGGATGATCAGAGAAAGATGGAACCTTTTTCCTTGCCCTTGTAATCCAGATAGAAGAGAATGGGAACCACCATCCTGGAAAAGAGGGTTGCAGCAATCTCTCCGGCCATGAGGGAGATTGCAAGTCCCTGAAATATGGGGTCGAACAGGATTACAAAGGAGCCTACCACCACTGCAGCAGATGTGAGCAGCATGGGCCGGAAACGCAATGCCCCGGCGTCCACTACTGCCTTCTCCACCGGCTCTCCCTGCAGCAGGCGCAGTTTTATGAAATCTACCAGGATTATGGAGTTGCGAACCACTATGCCTGCTCCGGCAATGAAACCTATCATGGATGTTGCTGTGAAAAAGGAGTTCATTATGGCGTGGGCGGGGATTATTCCAATGAGTGAGAGCGGAATGGGCGAAAGTATCACAAGGGGGATGGAGTAGGAGCGAAACCAGCCGGTAACAACTATGAAGATCAATACAATCACCACAGCAAATGCCATGCCCATATCCCTGAAGACCTCATAGGTGATATGCCACTCCCCGTCCCATTTCATTGCCCACTGGTCCGGCATGAAGGGCTGCTTGGCATAGTAGATCTCCATACCTTCTTCTCCATCGGGCATCTCTATCTTCTGGAGCTGGCGGTTCATCTTCAGGATTGCATAGACAGGGCTCTCTTCCTCCCCTGCAACATCTCCAGTCACATAAACTACAGGTTGAAGGTTTTTATGGTAGATGGGATGGGCAGCCTTTATCAGTTGTATCCTAGCTATCTCTGCAAGGGGTATCATGTCACCGCTGGATGAACGGACCATTATGGATTTCAGGTCTGCTTCGCTGCTTCTATCATCTGCTGGAAATCGAATGCGGATGGGAACATCTTCGATAGCTGATGGATCATGCAGGAGTTGCACTGTTGCTCCCTGAAGTGCGGTTTTGAGCACCTGCTCCACCCGTGCAATGGAGATTCCCAGTGTTGCTGCCTTGTCCGGTTCTATCCTGACCCGATATTCCTCATGTGGATCGGTCATGTACCAATCCACATCCACTACGCCTGGAGTATCTTCAAAGACCTGCATTATCCCTCTGGCAATGGAGATCTGTTGTTCATAGTCAGGCCCATATATCTCTGCCACAAGGGTCTGTAGAACTGGTGGGCCGGGAGGGATCTCCGAGAGCTTTATCCTGGCACCGAAGGCTGAAGCGGTCTCCTCCAGAAGAGGCCTGAGACGCCTTGCGATCTCGTGACTCTGCTCTGTCCGCAGTTTTTTTGGAAGAAGGTTGACCTGGATGTCAGCTACATTGGCGCCCTGCCTGAGATAGTAGTGTCTTACCAGACCGTTAAAGTTGTATGGTGCAGATGTGCCTATATACACCTGAAAATCCTTTACAGTCTCTTCCTGTGCCAGGTCCTGTGCCAGGGCTGTTGCCACTTTTGCTGTCTGTTCCAGGGCCGTTCCTTCAGGCATGTCAATGATCAACTGGAATTCACTTTTGTTGTCAAAGGGGAGCATCTTGACCCGGACTGTCTTGAAATATATGAGAGAACAGGAGCAAACGAAAAGGATAGCCACTGTGCCCAGGAAAAACCATCTGTGTCTCCGTTTTTCAATGAGATGGCGCATGGCCCAGCGATAAAGGATGGTGAGCCAACCCTCCTTTTTTGAATGTTGAGCCAGCTCAGCATTTTTGAAGATATGATATGCGCACCAGGGGGTGATGATGAATGAGATCACCATGGAGATCAGCATGGCCATTGAGGCTCCAACGGGCATTGGGCGCATGTAAGGTCCCATGAGGCCCCTGACAAATGCCAGGGGAAGAATGGCGAAGATTACAGTAAGGGTGGCAAGAATCAGGGGTTTCCCCACCTCAGTAACAGCCTCGATGATGGTATCTCTGATCTCCCTGCCCTTGTTTCCGGCCATCTGCAGGTGGCGCACGATGTTTTCCACACCAACTATGGGATCATCAACCAGGATCCCTATGCAGAATATCAGGGCAAAGAGTGTGACCCTGTTCAAGGTATAACCATAGAGATAGTAGATGAAGAGGGTGAGGGCCAGGGTAACAGGGATGGCTACCAGGACTACAAGGCTGGCTCTCAGCCCAAGGAGGAGAGCCATGAGAATGGATACAGATATGGTCGCAATGGCAAGGTGTTTCAGCAGTTCATCTGCCTTTTCTTTTGCTGTTTCGCCATAGTTCCTGGTAACCTCATAATGGACTCCCCGGGGAAGGATATATCCTTTGGAGGCCTCCACCTTCCGGAGCACCTTCTCTGCAAGTTCAGTGGCGTTCCATCCCTTTCTCTTTGAAACAGCTATGGTTACAGCGGGTCTCAGGACGCCGGGGTGAAGGTCTGAGCTTGCTTCTTCTGCTGTCACCTCCCTGATTCCCTTGGCGGTCCCCATAAAAAGATAGGATTCAGGCTCTTCCGGCCCATCGGCCATGGATGCTACCTGGTCAAGGGTGACCACCTTACCATCTTTAACCTTTACTACTGCCTTGCCAACCTCTTCCCTGTTTTTGAAAAAATTATTGAGCCTGACAGAAAACTTTCTGTTCTCTTCAGTGATATGCCCAATCCAGGATGCGCGGTTCTGGGATGAGAGAACTGCTGTTATATCTGCAGCGTCTAATTGCAGGGCTGCGAGGGCAGAAGGATCCAGCTCCACACGAAGTTCCCGTTTCAGGCCCCCTTTTATTGCTGTTTCGCTGATCCCTGGAATCTTTCTTATCTCTTCGTTCAGCCTCTCTGCCATCTGTCGCAACTGGAGGGCATCGTAACCGTCCGACCAGAGGGTGAGAGAGAGGATCGGCACATCATCTATTGAATGTGCCTTTATCAGGGGTTTGCTGCATCCTGGAGGTATCCAGTCAAAATGGGAATGGAGTTTGTCATAGACCTTGACCAGGCTCTTCTCTGTATCTTCTCCCACATAGAAGCGGACTACTGTCATTGCCCTGCCTTCCATGGCAGTAGAATACAGATACTCAACGCCAGGGATTTCCCAAAGAAGCTTCTCCATAGGGCCGATAACCCTGGTCTCCATCTCCTTTGGAGGAGAGCCTGGCATTGATACCATCACATCAACCATAGGAACTACTATCTGGGGCTCCTCTTCGGACGGTGTGGCAAGGATGGCAAAGACCCCCATGAGGAGGCAGAATATGATTATGAGGGGGGTAAGTTTTGAGTCTATGAATGCACTGGTGATCCGTGCAATGACAGGTCTGCCGGTGCGTTCTTTTTCATTGTCTTTCCTGGCCAAGCGGGAACTACTCAATGGTGACTCCCTCCCTGAGTTGGGCCAGATTTGAAACTGCTACTCTTTCTCCAGGATGCAGGCCGCTGGTAATGGAGACCAGAATCTGTTGCTGCTGGAGTTCAGGTTTTCCATTGTCAAAATCCTCAGAGAATATAGGCACCAACAGGCCGTCTTCCTCTTTCCACATCTTTCCGGTACGGATTACCCGCCAGTGAACCAGGTTTGATTTGTCAACAACAAAGACTCCCTTGATGCCACCTCTGTCCAGTATAGCAGAGACAGGGAGAAGCACTGTGCTGTCTGTGTCAAGGGTGAGACTCAGTCTTCCGAAGAGGCCTGTTTTCACGTGAAACCCGGAGATGTCCATATAGAGGGTTACTGTATGGGTGCCTTTGGAGGATCCCGGCCTGATATGGGCGATGGGTGCCATGATATCAAGTCCGGCTGCGGGGATTGAAACCGCTACCTTATCCCCCTTTTTCAGGTGTGACAGCAGGGTTTCATCCACGTCTGCCACAAACCAGAAGCCGTGGTCCCTGCCGTCAATGGAGATGACCGGCTGTCCAGGATTGACAAATGTACCGGGATCAACCATGCGGTAGCTGACCCACCCCGCTATCGGACTTTTTATCATGGTGTAGTTCAGTTGATGCCTTATTTCTCTGATCTGGGCATCTATGGCCTTCAGGTCTGCCCTTGCTGCCTGAATTTCAGCCTCTTTGGCCTGTAGCTGGGTGCGTGCCCGGTCCAGCTCATCTCTTGTGGCAGCCTCCTCTGCATATAGCCTGTGAAACCTCTCAAAGGTGAGTTTTGCATACTCAAGCCTTGCTCTTATGGTATCCATTCTCCTGGAAAGGGCTGCTCTGGAAGAGATGAGGGAATCGATCCTGGCCTGCAGTTCTCTGTCATCCATCTGCACAAGAAGCATCCCGGGCTTTACCTGGTCTCCCATCTCAACCGTGACATCCTGCACATTGGCTGCCATCCTTGAAGCAAGGGTTATGGAGACCTTTGCCCTTACCTCGCCAGGAAATGTCCGGATTACCGGTACAGCCTTGGCCTCTACCCTGATGGTGCCGGCCTTGACAGCCTTCTGTACCCTGACGGTTTTGACAGAGTTTTCCTGGGAACATCCCGATAACAAGAAGAGCAGCAAAATGAGAACTAATGCTGTGATCCGTTGAAAAGGTCTTATTGTCAAGAAACAGAGTTTATCCATCTGGTGGTTTTCCTGTTTGTGAACGGTGTCAGTGTATCAAATCCCCGGATTTCCGGTGGACTGCCACGGTAAATGGGAGTCCTTTTCCTATGTATCCACTCCTGTAATTGAGTTCAGCCCATGCAAGTCTTGCATTGAATCTGGCCTGAATGAGATTGATGTTCTCCTCCTTGACCGCACTGTTGGCGGAAAGAAGCTCCACCATCAGGGCCAGACCGTTCTCATATCGTTTTTTTAGGATCTTCTGACTTTCCTCTGCCTGTTCAAGGCTGAGCTGAGCTACCTGCACCTGTTTTTGGGCAGTTATGAAGTCCAGGTATGCCTTCTTGACCTGAAGTTTTATCCGGGACTCAGCCTCCACTGTTGACGATTGCTTCCCAGACAGTTCTGCCCTGGCAGCCCTGGCAGCATAATAATCGCTGAACCCTTTAAAGATATTGAAGTCCAAGGTTGCAGCAAAGGTCCAGGATTCTCCTCCGTTGTGGGCGATGTTGTTGCGATGGTTTTCATATATGCCGTGCAGATTTATGGCTGGCAGAAAACGGAGCATTGCACGGCTTCTCTCTACCTCTGCCAGTTCCTCGTTTTCCCGGGCGACAAGCAGCTCCGGCCGGTTGTTCATTGCCTTCTCAATCCACCACTCGAGGGTGCCCTGATCCTGTTTGGTCCAGGGCAGGTCCTGCAACTCCCATTGGGTATCCAGATCGATGCCCATGGTCTGGTTCAGTGAGGCAATGGCCAGAACCAGTTTGTTTTTGGCCTCTATAAGTTCTCGCTCTACAGAAAACCGCCGTACTTTTGCACTTAAAAGATCGGATTTTAAGGCCAATCCTGCATCAAATCTTCTTCTGGCAAGGTCTTCATGGGCCCGGGCCGCCTTCAGTACGCTTTCGAGGACCTCTATTCGTTCTCTTGATAGCAAGGCCCTGCAATATGCCTGCTCAACCCGATAGAGGGTGTCCTGAATATTTTTTTTGAGATTCAGGCCGGATATATCCTTTATGATGCTGGCCTTACGATATTGGCTGTATTCCTCTCCGCTGTTGAAGAGAGGCTGGGTCAATATGAATCTTGTCATATAGTCTTCACGGTAATCAGGATCATTCAACGCATTCAAGCGGAAATCCTGCATCTCGAAATCAGACTGATTGAGTTTGGTACCGAAGACGGATACCGGATTGTTGGAGTAGCTGAATCCGGCCTGAAAATCCAGGCGTGGAAGAAAGGCTGCTAATGCCTGCCCTTTTCTGGCGTCTGATGCCTCTATCATTGCCCTGGCCTGAAGAATTTCGGGGTTATTGTTGTATGAAAGCCGAAAGGCCCTGTGCAGATCCAGAGGAGCAGATTTCTCGGGCTGGCACTTGCCAGCCTGTAGGTCCTCTCTCTGCTGGCCGTGGGCTATGGACATGAAAAGGTACAATCCCAGACATAGCGTAAGGAGCGACAGAGCAAATTTTTGATTTGGGCGTTCACATATCATGGTTTCAACAGGGCCCTGGTCTGTACTGCTTATCTGAAAAAAATGATCTTTTCTGTTATTATTTAATATCTGTAGCGGTTTATCCTTGCATATGCAAGAGTTAGTGTCGCAACAATGGCTTCCTCGTTAACTTCCCTGCTGGATCGTTGGGCAGGTTATGAGGAATATATCCTATTCTCCATTGATGGTGGAGACTTGATTTGAGTTTTTTTTATGAAGATACCAGGGCAAAACAGCATAACGGAACGGATTCAGTGGGGCTTCGCCATCTTTCTGGTGGTGATAGTGGCAGGCTCCATCTCTCAGTGGTACAACCTATCCCGCCTGCAGAGACGGCTTACTGTTGGCGAAATTACTGCAGAGTTTGTGGATGCGATCCTGGAGGCAAGGCGTTATGAGAAAAACTGGTTTCTTTACAGGGATCCTGATGCGTTGGAAAACAATCGCTACCAGGTCCAGAAGGTCAGAAGAATAATCAGCAGATACAAGAAGGAGTTTTCTGATCTTTATGAATCCTCTCCCCTCCTCAGAAAGATAGAGGCTGAAATTGATCTTTATGATCATTTGATGGAACAGCTTTCTGGTCAGAACGACAGCAAACAGCTCGCAAACTTGGAATCCAGGATACGAGAGCAGGGACAATTGTTGATCGCTAACCTGGAACGGTTCAGGAAAGAGGAGCACTGGCAGATGAAAAAATCATTGGACAGTGCCATTTTTATAACCATTCTGTTCAGCATTCTGGCAGCGTTTGTTTCTATGGTTATGGGGACATATATGGTTGATGGTGTTGTCACGCCGCTTCGGCAACTTGTTCAATGTATGGAGGAGATAGCACATGGCAATTTCACCCTGTGTAAGGAGAAGAATTATGCTGAAACCATAGAAATTCGCGCTATCCAGGAGGCCTTGGTAGCTATGCTCACCGAGTTGAATCGCAGAAAAAGAGAGGCGATTCAATCAGAAAAGCTGGTGGCCCTTGGTACTCTGGTAGCCGGTGCGGCTCATGAGATCAATAATCCCATTTCCAATATTCTATCTTCAGCGGAGATAATCAAGGAGGAGTTGGCTGAGGAGGAGTATGATCGGGACTTTATCCAGGAGATGGTGGATCAGATATTGGATCAGGGGGATAGGGCTAAACATATAGTCAGTTCGCTGTTGCTCTTCACGCGTGATAAAAAGATTCAGCCTTCAATGGTGAGGATCAGGGATTTGCTGCAAGAGACCCGAGATATCCTTGCGGTGGATGTGCCGGATGCAGTGAATCTCGAGGTCAGGGTGGATCAGGATGGATCTGTGATGATTGACAGGGAGAAGATCGAACAGGCCTTGCTGAATCTTTTGAGAAACGCCATTCATGCGGTAAATGGCCAGGGAAATATCCTGTTATGGGGAAACGTGGACAGGAATGCTGGAAAGATAATCTTCAGGGTGGAGGATGATGGATCTGGAATGACAGAGGATGTTATGAAAAGGATCTTTGATCCATTCTTTACCACCAAGGAGGTAGGGGAGGGGTCAGGCCTGGGTCTTTCTGTTGTGCATGAAATTGTCGTCAAGCATGGCGGAAAGATTTGGGTTGACAGTGAAGAGGGTAAAGGGAGTGTCTTTACCATAGAATTGCCGCTATCCGACACTATTGAATCGGTGTGAATAGACAGGAATGATCATGAAAGCAGAGTCCAGAGGGTTTGTCTTGGTGGTGGATGATGAAAAGATTGCCTTGCGGAATCTTAAGCATATTCTCAAAAAGGCC
>JALSKY010000121.1 GCA_026988585.1 Deltaproteobacteria bacterium | reverse complement strand
TCCCCTGTTTCTTGAGGCTTAAAACCCTCTGCCAAATATCCTCCTGTTCCTTTGGAAGATACCTTCCAAGAGGTTCATCCAGGATATAAAGTACCCCTGACAAACCTTGACGAATTCCCTGCAGAAGGTGCAGTTTGTGAAGCTCCCCTGCAGAGACCTCGGTCAACGGCCTGTCAAGAGGCAGATAACCCAGCCCTATTTCACTGATAGAATTCAGTCTGCCCATAATCGCCCTGGCTACATAGGCAGCAGCTCCACCTGTCCCCGCCAGCTCAGATTCCATCAGCTTCAGAAGTAGTGAGCAAGCAGCATCAGCCTTCTGGGAGAGAAAATCTTTCAAATCTCTTCCCCCCAGCACACGATCGGCAGTTACAGGATCAAACCGCTGGCCACAGGCAGGACAATTACCCGCAAGGCTGTAAATCCGGCTGCCGCCCTTGCCGCTCTTCCTGTCACTGAAATCGGTCCGCACCAACCCTTGGCCTATATCCTGGGCCATAACTATGGCCTCCTGCAGCCTGACATCGGCCTCTGGCCTTAACAGGAGGCGGTCCACTACCACCCACAGCAGGCGCCCATCCTCTATACACTCTTCCAGGCCTTCACCTCCTTCCATCTCATCAAGATAGAAATTATCTCCGCCGGAGATAACCCTAACAAATCCCTTTTGCAGCAGTTCATCCACCAAGGCCCTTTCCCTGCCATGTTCCACCCGCACTCCCGCAGCAATGATCAACCTCTGCCCAGAATATTTTCTCAACAGGAGCTGAAGTAGATCTGCTGGCTTCAGTAAACGAACCGGGCGTCTGCATCCAGGGCATACGCAGCTTCCCGATAAGCCCAAAAGCCTTTTATAGAGACGCTTGAGTCCCATGATGGTAGCCACAGAAGATAGAGATGACGGAACAGGCGGCAGTTGTTGGATAAGAGCGGTTGGAGGCATGGGAATTATCTCTGCCACGTCGGGGCGTCTTATCTTTTTAACAGGAAGATGCTGAAAGATATCCAGAGCCTCAAGATATCTGAAATATCCCTCGGGATAGATCACATCTGCTGCGAGAGTACTCTTACCAGAACCGGAAGGCCCTGTAATCACAGTGATTGAGGATAAAGGGATACGCACATCTATCCCCTTGAGATTGTTCTCTTTAGCGCATTTTATCTCTATAAAGTCCATAGAAAAGAGCAGGAGTAAATTTTTTTGAAACCTTGCCTACAACTTGAAACATACTAACACATAAAAAAGGCCTGATAAAAATCAGGCCCGACAAGTTGATGAATTATTTATCCCTTCCCACACACGAGCAGGGAAAGATGCTAAAAGATCATAGCAAGACTCTGCTGAGCCGCCAAGGCTGCCTGGGTCAGACCTGAAGGCAAGATACCAAAATAAATAACTCCAAGGGCGGCTACCAGCAGTGCAAGCACGGTTGGCGCTGCTACCGGCCCGCGAACCACCTCCCTGACCTCCTCCTTCATATACATCATATAGATCACACGGAGATAGTAATATGCACCGATTACCGAGGTAAGGATACCGAGGGCAGCCAGTACATAATAGCCCTCCTTGATGGCTGCAGCAAAGAGATAAAACTTGCCGATAAATCCTGCGGTCGGGGGCAAACCAGCCATTGCCACCATAAAAAGAGACAAAAGAAAGGCCAAGGCAGGATAACGATAAGCAAGACCTCTGTAATCTTCTAACTCCTGGGCATGCCGTTCTCTGCCATCAATCAGGTAGATAACCCCGAAGGCACCCACTGTCATCAATGTGTAGCTGAAGAGATAGAACAGGATTCCCATCCTGCCATCATCATTTGCTGCAATGACACCGATAAAGATATAACCTGCATGGGCAATGGAGGAGTAGGCCAGCATCCTCTTTATATTATGCTGGGATATGGCCAGAAGGTTTCCAAAAAACATGGTTAGCAGGGATAACCACCATACAACTGGTTTCCAGTATGCTCCAATAGCAGACAGGTTGGCAGTAGAGAGAAAGTCGGGCTGGCCACTCATGCTGAGCATAGGAGAAAATGCTACAAAAAGTATCTTGACAAATGCACCAATTGCACCTGCCTTGACAGCAGATGCCATAAAACCGGTAACTACCGCTGGTGCCCCCTGATATGCATCAGGAGTCCAGACATGAAACGGAACCAAGGCTATCTTGAAAAAGAGCCCGCCCATGATCATTGCCAAGGCCAGCAATACCATCTTTTGACTATAAAGATCATGTGACAAGGCAGTAGCAATCTGAGTAATGTTGACAGAAGCCGTGAGTCCATAGAGAAGTGCTATACCGAAAAGAAAGAAGGCAGATGCAAAACTGCCAAGCAGAAAATATTTTATTCCACCTTCCAAGGAGAAACGGTCCTGTTTCAGAAAGGCCGCCAAGGTATAAACTGCAAGAGACATTATCTCCAAGCCGATGAACATCATCAGCAGATCCACTGACTGCACCATGCAAATGGTACCTGCAACTGCAAAAATCAACAAAATATAAAATTCACCCTTGATGGTCTGATTGTTCCTGAGATAACCGATGCCCATCAATGCAGAAAGCAATCCTGACAGCAACACGATTATTGAGATAAAGATACTGAATTTGTCAGCAGAAAAGACCCCCATAAATACTATCTCATGCAG
>JALSKY010000120.1 GCA_026988585.1 Deltaproteobacteria bacterium | reverse complement strand
GCCTTGACCTGACAAAATCCCCGAGGAGATGAAAGGGCCGCATGTGAAGCCTGACCAACAAGGATACCTGTTCTATCTGCCTCCTGGACCACTTCAGCCTGCGTCCGGTCTCCTTCACAAGATCAGAGCTCTCACTGTCATGCTGATAGAAGGTTACCCTGCCATCATCCCTTACCGCCTTCTTTCTCGGCTTGCCAAAATCATGAAACAGTGCCGCCCATTTAAGGAAATGGATACTGTCCCTGTGTGAAGAAAGCCAGCTTACCAGGGGATCTGGATGGTGAAACCGGATTCCAGGATCCATACAGAGACGATCCATACAGTTCACTGCTTCGAGACAGTGGTTCAACACGTCGAGATGGTGAAAACCTGGCTGATCAACACCCTCAAGCTCGTTTATCTCCGGGATGATGACCTGAAGCAGGCCGACATCATACATATCTCGCAGGGCCCTACCGGAAAGGGGTGCAGCAAACATGAGATTGAGTTCATGGCTGATACGTTCAGGTGCACTGCGGATGATCAGGTTGGAACAGGTCTCTACCAGTCGAAGGGTTGCATCTTCTATGGAAAAACCCAGTTCAGACCTGAAACGGAATGCCCTGACCATCCTCAGGGGATCGGACTCCATATTCTCAGGACTCACCATGGAGATCATACCTGCAGATATATGATCCATTCCGCCAACAGGATCCAGTATGTTCTGCACCACCGCTTCAGTGATGTTGCGGCGTATCTTTTGAAGGTCATCAGGAGCAAGCCCATCTCCTAAGACCATGAGGAAAAAGAGATCTGAAAGCAGATCTCCCAAACTATAGAGAGGAACAGCCATAGCATTTATGGTAAAATCCCTCATGAAGAGGTCCTGCTCAATGGACTCAGCTCTGCCTCTGAATGCACTGAAATCCAGGACAACTCCCTCATGGGTCACTACCCGGGCCACATCCTCCTGTTCATGGAGCATCACCAGGGTTCCATTACATAGATCTGCATAGTGTCTGGCACAGGAAGCAGCTCCACTGGGCAGAACCAGATCCAGATCATGAAATGGCCTGCTGAGCAGTATATCCCTGATGGCTCCACCAGCCACATACAACTCCTCTCTTTTTGCCAGATCCAGCAGGTGGCTGGACAGAAGTCTCAGCCTTTCGGATGTGGCATTATGAGCAAGGTTCGGTATCATTTTATCTCCTGTACAGGATCGCCAATATCCACCAGACCGGAAAGCTCTGCCAGGCCAGCCCTGTCCATCAGGATGATTTTTGATCTATCCACAGTTATCAGCCCCATAGACTGAAGCTTCTTGAAGATACGGGATAGGGTTTCCGGAATGGTCCCAAGAAGACTGGCCAGTTGAGCCTTGGATATGTCGAGCTGTACAAAATCAGGGTTGTTCTGCACCTGTGATTCAATAAGAAGATATGTGGCAAGACGGCCTGGGACCTCCTTGAGGGAAAGATCCTCTATCATCCTGACAAACAGCCTCAACCTCATGGAGAGTATGGCCAGCATGTTCATGGCAATGCTGATATCCTGGGCCAGCATCCTGGTAAACCTCTCATTGGATATGAACAGGGCTGATCCGTCGCTCAGGGCCTCTGCATTTGCAGGAAATACCATACCTGAAAAGGCGGCTGCCTCTCCGAACGGGTGTCCTGGACCAAAGATGTGTAGAATCTGCTCCCTTCCATCTGGAGAGAGCTTGAAGATCTTTACCTTGCCTGAACGAACTATATAGAACCCCTCTGCAGACGCCCCCTCCATGAATATGGTCTGCCCCTTTGTGTAGTTGAGGGTGCTGGTGAGTTCTGCAACCCTCTCCAACACCGGCTGATCCAACCCCTTGAACAGGTATATCTCCTGTAAAAATTCCAATAACTCTCTATCGACAGTTGCCATCTATTTTCAAATTCCTCTTCAAACACCGCTTTTCTATTCTGTGCCAGAATGGTAGTATATCTTATTTGAGACAAGAAACAGCAGGCAATGCCTGCTGACAACCAGATATGCTCAAAATTAAAACAGAACTTAGGGAAGTAATAACAAATTGATCGAGATTTTTCAGCAGATAAACGGCCGGTTTCTGAGGTGTGATGAGCTAAAGGATGCAACCTGGGTCAGCCTGATCACACCTACTGAAGAGGAACTCAAGGAGGTAATCAGGGAGTTCGGCATCTTCTCAGATTTCCTGCGTTATCCTCTGGACCTGGAAGAATCATCGAGAATCGAAGAAGAACACGATCAGTTACTTGTAATTATTAAGGTGCCATATCCCCAGCAGGAAGACAGGATTCTCCGGTTTGAGACAGTTCCTCTCGGGATAATCCTTACAGACAAGGTGGTCATCACCATTAGTCCTGTTGAGACCGAGGCGACCAAACAGCTTCTCAACCAGCGCAGGGGCCCTGCCCAGGATATCAACTCGGTAAGATTCATCTTCAATATATTCCTGAAGGTGGCAAACAACTATCTGAGACAGCTCCGGCTCATTGACAAACTCATGGATGAGTATGAGGCAGAACTGCATCGTTCCCTGAGAAACAAGGAGCTTATAAAGCTGCTCAACCTGGAAAAGAGCCTTGTATATTTCAACACCAGCCTCAAATCCAACGATCTTGTGATGGCGCGGCTTGGTAGCGGACGTTTTCTGCCCATATCTGATGA
>JALSKY010000119.1 GCA_026988585.1 Deltaproteobacteria bacterium | reverse complement strand
CTGAGATCGTCCAGCTTATAGAGAGATTGATTAAAAAGGGGTATGCCTATGAATCTGGAGGAGACGTCTATTTCGCAGTAAAGAGATTCAAGGAGTATGGCAAGCTATCCAAAAGGGATATTGATGAACTCATGGCAGGCGCCAGGATCAAGCCAGGCGACAAAAAACGGGATCCCATGGATTTTGCCCTCTGGAAGGCTTCAAAGCCTGGAGAGCCGACTTGGAATAGTCCCTGGGGGCCAGGAAGACCGGGCTGGCATATAGAGTGTTCAGCCATGAGCATGAAATATCTTGGAGACACTATAGATATACATGGCGGAGGACTTGATCTCTCATTCCCCCATCACGAAAACGAACTGGCACTGTCAGAGGCCGCCACTGGAAAACCCTTCGTAAAGATCTGGATGCATAATGGATTCGTCACCATCAAGGGTGAGAAGATGTCCAAATCTCTTGGGAATTTCATTACTATCCATGAGATACTTTCAAAATTTCATCCGGAAGTGCTCAGGTTGTTTCTCTTGTCCAAGCATTACAGAAGTCCCTTGGATTATTCTACACAGGCTCTGCTGGAATGGAGGGTTGCACTGGATCGCATCTACAATGCTATGCTGGATGCAGAAAAGGTCGTAGAGTCTCCAGTAAAGAAACAGCGTCCCCTTTCGCAGGAGGTCCAGAACGAGTTTGAGGAGATCTGTTCACTGAAAGAGCGTTTCAACCGTGCTATGGATGACGATTTCAACTCCGCCATGGCCATTGGTGCCATCTTTGACAGTATCAGGGCACTCAACAGGATCACCCAGCAGGCGCAGAAGACACCCTCAGCCCTTTTTATCGAGCCAGTACAAAAATCTATGGAAATCATAAGGGATCTCTCCAAAATCCTTGGGATTCTCATGGAAGATCCGAAAAGATATGTAGAGGCCCGCAACATGGAGGCCCTGAAGGCTGCAGGACTTGATCTGGACCAGCTCAATCAACTGATCCAGAAGAGAAACATGGCCAGGAGAGAGAAAAACTGGCAGCTTGCTGATGAGATAAGGGATTCTCTGAGGGAAAAGGGAATCATCTTGATGGATACGCCTAAGGGTACAGAGTGGACAGCCATTGCATAACTATTGAAAATCAGGTAACTAACTATCAGTCAGGGAAAGTAAAGTATATTTTACTGTCCTTACTATACTGAAACCGTACTTATCAGAAATCAGAAGAAATGGAGCCTATGAATCGATCTTATTTTATCAAATTGTTCACGTTAAACCAGCAAGATATTGCGATAATCATTGCTGTCTTAATAATGATCTCTTCTATGGCGATTCCCTTCAGGCCAGAGCTGGCCTTCTCTTACAGGATTGATGGCTCCAAATCTCATTCCCGGGCGAAACAGGATTTGGGCCCTATCCATTACCAAATCCGTTTTCCTTCCAGAACATTCTCCTATGTTCAGGCATTCAGAGAGATGGCTGATCGTATCTACAGGCAGTCACGGCTCTACCAGCTCATAGACAGAGAGGGTTTTGAGCGCTCTTTCGCAGCATTTTATAATCTGAAAAAGAAGGGTGTAATCAAAAAGGACATCTTGGTTATTATCGACTATAGGCAGCCATCTTATTATGAACGATTTTACGTAGTTGATATGAAACGCCATAAACTCCTTTACAAGAGCCTGGTTGCCCATGGAAAGAACTCTGGGATGGTCTATGCCAACCGTTTTTCCAACAGACCTGGTTCACATATGAGCAGCATAGGAACATTTCTAACCGGTGAAACCTATAGAGGGAGGCATGGATATTCTCTTAACCTCCTTGGTCTTGAAAAAGGAATTAATGATCAGGCAGAAAAACGTCGTATAGTAATTCATGGTGCAGACTATGTGTCTCGAACACACATAAGGAGATATGGTCATCTGGGCCGAAGCTTCGGCTGCCCTGCCCTGCCCAAACAGGTTGTGAACCGTGTGATCAATACCATAAAGGATGGAAGTTGTGTGGTAATTCTTGGAGATGATCCTTCATATTATTCAAAAAATAGTCTCAACAGGCTGGATAGGCCAGCAAGGTTCCCTGTTGCCAGCAAATCCTGATCTTTTTGCACTATTATGTCTTCCAGGTTAAAAAAATCCTTGTTGCAAAAACAGGGGTTTCTGTTCAACAGCCTCTCTTCATCCCTGCTCTTCATCTTTCTGTTTGTTTTCATAGGACTGGCCGCTGCTGAAGAGAAGCAGGATGAATCTATCGTAACCGCTGAAGATTTCATAAAACACTACTGCGAGATACTTGAACGGCATCAAGGTGTTCAGGTCTGCAATGCGGATGTTGCCTCTTATCAAACCATTCCAGCCTTTTACAAGAGAATGAATTATAAGCCGGTATGGAAAGATCTGGATATGGCCAGAGAGCTGGTTTCAGTCATAGCCAATATAGATCAGCATGGTCTCCTTCCAGAAGATTATTATTTTGCAGAGCTCAGCAGGTTGCTCGGGAGTATCTCATCGGGAAGAGATGATGAGGATCCAAGGAGAGTTGCAGAGTTAGATATACTCATGAGTGATGCACTGCTCAGGCTAACTCATCATCTGTTTTTTGGCAAACTCAATCCTGAATGGCTCGATCCCAACTGGAACTTTCATCGCTGTATAAAATCTTTCAACGCAGATGAATTGTTGGAAAAAATAGTAAGATCAGG
>JALSKY010000118.1 GCA_026988585.1 Deltaproteobacteria bacterium | reverse complement strand
TATCGCGAAGGGCTGCCCAAGGTGCTCCTTGAGGCCATGGCCTGTGGCAAACCATGCGTTACTACTGATGCGCCTGGCTGCAGAGAGGCAGTAACTCATGGAGAAAATGGCCTGCTTGTGCCAGTGCGCAATTCGGCAAAACTGGCAGAGGCCATAAAGGAACTTCTGACTGATGCGGAGTTGAGGAAAAAGATGGGTGAAGCTGCAAGGACAAAGGCTGAAAGGGATTTTGCCCAGGAAATTATCATCGAACAGACTATGGCAACCTACAGAGAACTGTTGAAGCAGCGGGCATAACGAATTCTCAATATGGATTCCCAATGAACAAGGTCATTGTTACCGGCGCAGGAGGTTTCGTAGGGAAAGTCTTGGTGGATCAACTTGTTGGAACAGGCCGGGATGTAACCGGTATAGTGAGGAGGGTTTTGCCAGGAGATAATTGTTTCAAGACAATCCAGATAGATATTGGTCCGAAAACGGATTTTTCATCTCTACTTCATTCCATTGATTCTATAATCCACCTTGCTGCCCGCGTGCATCGAATGGGTGAGCCGGAAGCGGATTCGCTGAAAAGGTTTAGGGCAGTCAATGTGGAAGGAACACTCAATCTTGCAAGACAGGCAGCCCTGGCCGGGGTTAAGCGGTTCGTCTTCCTAAGCAGTGTAAAGGTACATGGTGAAACCACCAAACCAGGTTCGCCATTCAGGGAGTCGGACCCCCCGGCTCCGGAAGACGCCTATGCTAAATCCAAGTACGAGGCAGAACAGGGGCTTGTGGAGATAGCGGAAAAGACCGGCATGGAAGTAGTGATAATCCGGCCGCCCCTGGTCTATGGGCCAGGAGTCAAGGGGAATTTCAGGGTTCTGTTGAACTGGATCAGGAAAGGGGTGCCTCTACCCCTGGGCGCTATTGATAACCGACGCAGTCTGGTTGGGATTGACAATCTGGTGGACTTTATCATCACCTGCATGGAGCATCCTGCAGCAGCCAACCAGGTTTTTCTCATATCTGATGGTGAGGACCTATCAACCACTGAACTGCTAAGACGAGCAGGGCAAGCCATGGGCAGACCAGCCCGGTTGATCCCGGTACCACCTGCCATCTTGCAACGTGGCGCTGCCATGCTTGGGGAAAAGGATATGGCCCGAAGGTTGCTGGGTTCATTGCAGGTGGATATTTCAAAGGCCTGCAATCTGCTTGGCTGGAAGCCTGTTGCAACTGTTGATCAGGGGTTGAAGCGATGTGTAAGCAGCCATTAGGTCCATCTGAGGCGACTCTCAAGGCTCTACGTTTTTTTGATTTAATCCTTTCGTTGTCGGGGTTGATCCTCTCTTCACCTCTGCTGATCTCTATTGCCATTGCCGGTCTGTTTGATACAGGTTCACCCATTTTCCGTCAGAAGCGGGTAGGCAGGGGAGAAAAACCCTTTACACTGATCAAATTCCGCACCATGAAACCTGGCACCGCATCGGTTGCTACCCACCTTGCAAGGCCTGACCAGGTCACGACCTTAGGCCGTTTTTTAAGGAGAACCAAGCTGGATGAGCTGCCCCAGCTCTGGAATGTGTTGAAAGGCGACATGAGTTTGGTTGGTCCCAGACCATGTCTGTTTAACCAGGAGGAACTTATATCTGAACGGGCAAAACGTGGGGTTTTTCAGGTGCGGCCAGGTATCACCGGTCTTGCCCAGATCAACGGAATCGACATGTCCACGCCAGAATTGCTTGCTGAAACCGATGCCAGGATGATTCATGAACTGACCCTTGGAAAATATTTTTATTATATCTTCGCTACTGTTATGGGAAAGGGCGGCGGAGACAGGATCAGGAGGAGGGATGCGTACGATAGTACGGCCAGATCTGTTTGTAGCCTGTCACAAGATAGAAAAGAAACTGTTAAAGACCCCTGAAGTGATTTTTGAAGTGATATCAGAGGCCACAGGAGAAAAGGATGAGGGCCTTAAAAAGGAGCTGTATGAGAGAGAAGGGGTAAGTTTTTATGTGATTGTGTATCCAGAACTCAAGAAGGCACGAATATTCGGGCTTGATTCTGGAAAATACCGTAAAATTCTGGATGCAACTGATGAGATATTTGAATTCAAGCTCGAGGACTGCTCTGTTGGTCTGGACTTTTCAAGAATCTGGCCCTAAATTCTGGCTCATGGGCTTAGAAGGAAAAAATATGCTCTCCACTTGCTTCACTCGAAAAACCAGGAAAAAAAGAGGGAAAGACTGTGTCACCAACGACAATCCTTGACAGGACCCTTGGCTGTCCACTCGTGTTTAGGCGGGCCATCCTGGTGTTAATAGACTGGATGCTTCTGGATATAGCCCTCCTTACAGCGACAGTTGTCCGGGTAGGTGAGATATGGCCAGGGTTCATGGGCCATCATTGGTGGCTTCTGCTTTTACTGCCCTTGATCTCCATCCCGCTTTTTTTCCCCATCGGCCTGTATCGAACCATTGTTCGCTATACCAGCCTGGATACCCTATGGACTGTCTTCAAGTCCGCCGGTGCATCTGCCCTGGTGTTGATGGCACTGGTCTCATGGACAAGGTGGGAAGGTGTGCCACGATCCCTGCCCCTGCTATACTTGATCTTCTCCTTTCTCTTTTTAAGCGGATACAGACTGCTGTTCCGGAAGATATTTGTCAGCTTCAAGGCTGGTGATCCAGATATCAAAAAGGTCATAATCTA
>JALSKY010000117.1 GCA_026988585.1 Deltaproteobacteria bacterium | reverse complement strand
CTTGCGAGCCTTGCAGCTTCTCCGCCGTCCTGGCAGGTTAGCAGCTTCAGGGCTGTTGAAGCAGAGCCCATCCTCCCTGCAGCGTTTATTCTCGGCCCGAGTCTAAAGGCAATATCCTGGCTGCTGCTGCATCTCCTGAGTCTTGCTATCTCCATCAATGCCTTTATGCCTGGCCTCTTTCCGCTGTTGATTACCTGCATCCCGGTTTTGACGAGAATACGGTTCTCCTGGAAAAGGGGGACAATGTCCGATATGGTCCCAATGGCTATCAGGTCCAGATATTCCTTGAGATTTGGAGGGGTGGAAGATGACCAGTGCCCAGCCTTATAGAGCCGTGATCTCAGGGCCCAGGCGAGATAGAAGGCAATCCCTGCACCGGCAAGTTCCTTGAAAGGAAAAGGGCAGTCGTGCTGTTTGGGATTGATAACCGCCAGGGCTGGTGGCCTTTCACCACCAGGTTCATGGTGATCCGTTATTATGAGATCCAGCGCCATCTCCCTGGCAGCCTTGGCCTCTGAAATACTGTTGATTCCGCAGTCAACTGTTATCACCAGGGAACATCCCTCATTTTTCAACTGTTTCAGGCCGGAAATGTTGAGGCCATAGCCATCTTCAATCCTGTGAGGGATATAATGAGAGGTCTCTAATCCTATCTCCTGCAGAAAGAGGAGAAGTGTGGCAGTGGCCGTGACGCCATCGGCATCGTAGTCGCCGAATACCCCTATTTTCTCTCTTTTTTCAACGGCCTTCACCAGTCTGGTGACAGCTATTTCCATATCTTTCATCTGATCCGGAGTGTTGAGAGAGACCAGGGATGGGGTAAGATGGCTGTGTATGGTGTCTCTGTCCTGCAACCCCCTGTTGAAGAGAATGGCTGCAATCGAGTGGGGGATGGAGCATTTTCGGGCAAGATCAGCTACCCGCCTCTCTTTACTCTTTCTAAAAGACCATTGACGTTTTAGAATCAGGGAAGACATGGCCCATGAAACTACTAACCGCTCCTGGAGGTGTCAATCTGAATGGACTATTTAAGTGAACTGGTGCCATCCAATGGCCAGGTATCTACCTCCGGTTTGGATGTACAGATCCCCAAGTCTGATCTCTTTATCAATAACAACCAGGCCGTGACTGTGACAATATCTGCAAGAAATGTTCTGGGTTACATACAGGATCTGAATCCATCTGACAATACCATGAGTGTCAGGCTCGCCTGTTTGCAGAGTAAGCTGCCAGATATTGTAAGGGATAACAGAAAGATAGAAAAAATTGTCCCCAAGTCGGATACAGGCCTTGATCCTGACAGTGTAGATTTGCCCCAAAAGAAGCACCATTTCTATTAAGAGGGATAATGGATGAGGTCAGGTCTGTTAATGCGGTATATAGCCATCTCAAGGACGGAACCGGAGTGTTATAGATTGTGTTGAAACTGCTTCTCAGAATAGATCCGCGGGCGGTCTATCTGCTGCGTTTTCTGCTTGAAGGGCATGATCACATGTTTCTGCTTACCACCCTGGACAGGATGCATGGAATAGTGGAGATATCCCTTGTCAGGAGCGCTGCAGACGATCTCTGTTCCATCCTGTCAGAGATAGAAGCGCAGATAGGGTTGGACTGTTATCAATGGCTGGAAACGGTATCATGCGATATTTCCTGATCTGTTTTGCCTGCCTGTTCCTGCTATCTTCTCCTGGGCTTGCAGCAGGGCCGGAGAGGGCCACTGTCTTAACGCTTCAGGATTGTCTTCAACGTGCCCTGCAGGTCAACCTGTCCATTGTGAAGCAGCACTATCTGGAGCAGGCAGCCCGGTATGAGTCTTCCGCCAGCTTCAAGGATATGCTTCCTGCTCTTTCTACAGGCTACACATATACTGGAAGACGCGATGCCCAGACAGTGAAGATGTTTGACCGCCAGGTTACTGTGGGAGGGCATGACCGATATCTTTGGGATCTTACCCTGAAGATGCCTATTTTTTATGGAGGTCTTCTCTGGAATCGTTATAAAAGGGCTGAGTTGCAGGTAGATCTGGAGAAGATGGCCCTATCACAGGCCATGAGGGATATAGTTCTCCAGGTTAAGGAGCAGTTTTTCACCATTTTGAAGAATGAAAAACTGGTGGATGAGAGCCAGGCTGCAGTGAGACGTCTGGAGGCACTGGTGGCAGATACCTCAGGATTCTATAAGGCGGGCCTTGTCCCCAAAACGGATCTGCTTCAGAGCAAGGTAGAACTCAACAGGGCCAGGCTGGATCTGCTGAAGGCAAGCCATGAATTGGAATTGAGCCGGGATAGGCTGAACCTTATTCTCAGGCAGCGGCCCGGGACCAGGTTGCAGATTCGGGCTCTGCTGGAACCGCTGACCGCACCCCTTGATCTGGAAACCATGATGGAAAATGCCCGGGACAGCAGGCCGGAGGTGTTGCAGGCAAGAATAGCCCTGGAACAGGCACGCAGAGACAGGTCTATTGTCAGGGCAGAGTTATTGCCAAGGGTGGATTTGACTGCCCAGTATCTCAAAGAGAGCAACATCCCTGATCTGCATCGCAACCCTTATGGAGACAATGATCAGGCCCAGATAATGGTCACGGCAACCTGGGGGATCTTCTCATGGGGAAAACGGTTGGATCGTTTGAAAGCGGCTGAGACCAGGATACATGTGGCAGAGACAGCCCTGCAGGAGGTGCAGGACCGGGTGGTGTTCGATGTAAAGAG
>JALSKY010000116.1 GCA_026988585.1 Deltaproteobacteria bacterium | reverse complement strand
CTCACCACCTGGCAGAGCCCTTCAGCCTCCTGTAGAGAATCTACCAGGAGAGCCCTTGCCATGGCAGAGAGGGCGGTTTCCACAATGGCCTCCCATCCTTTTTTAACCTCTATCAGAGAGGCCAGGGGGCGCAGGCCCTTGCCTCCGGGACTTTCCAGGATAGCCCTTTCTCCCTGGCCAAAGCCTGCACCGGATCTGTCCAGGGCCTCCAGGGTGGATAGCCGGATCTGAAGGGCCTGCATCTTTTTGCTGATCTGCCCATCTCTCTGGTCAATCTTTTTGATCTCATATTCTATGGAGGACCTTTTCTCCTGCAGAGTTTTCAACCTGTCCTGCTCTTCTTCTTCCTGGTGCAGAACCTCCTTCTGCTGCTCGGTAATGACCTTGAGCTTTTCCCTGACCCTGTCTATCTCTTTTCCAATTGCCTGCTGTTTTTCCTGATGTCTGTCAATCCGGTCCTCCAGTTGCTGAATCCTAGTTTCTGCCCTCTCCTGTTCTGAATCAAGCCTGGCCTTGAGGGATAGTTGGTCCATGAGCCGGTCCCGTGCCGCATCTAATCCCTTCCTCAGCTGCTGTTCCTCTCTCTCCATGGCAACCAGGCTTTCTCTGTCCTTCTGTTTCAGTTCGGTATGGTGTTGGATCTCTTGCTGTAGCCTGACGATATCCTCCCCCACTTCGTGAAGGGCACGCCTGGCACTGTCCAATCTCTCGCTGAACTCCTCCCTGCCCTTGAGTTCAGCTTCAAGACGGGATTCTGTCCGGACACGGGAGTTTTTTAACTGGATCTGCCGATCCTGGAGGGAATCCTGTTTCTGCCTCAATCTTTTCAGTTCTTGCTTGCTGGTTTGAAGCTGTTCTGTGGCCCTGGACAGGAGTATCTCAATCTTTTTTTTCTCAACTCCGACGGTGTTGGCCCTGGTTTCTTCAGTTGCCATATCCCTTTCCAGGTCCTGGATCTCTTTTGAGAGCCTGGAGAGTTTATGAGAGTTCTCCTGCCACTCTATGGCCATCAAACCCTTTTCAAGCTCCTCTCTGCGATTTTTTATCTCCATATATCGCCGGGCCTTGGATGCCTGCCGTTTCAGAGAGCGCATCTGTCTTGCTACCTCATGTATCACATCCTCAAGGCGCTCCAGGTTCTGTCTGGTCTCCTTCATCTGTCTCTTGGCCTCGCTCCTGCGGGCCTTGTAGCGGGATATGCCTGCAACCTCTTCCACCATGAAGCGTCGCTCTTCAGGGGTCATCTCTACGAACTCGTTCACCTGTCCCTGGTCTATTATGGAATAAGCCCTGGTCCCAGCTCCAGTATCCATAAAGAGATAGCGGATCTCTTTAAGACGGCAGTTCTTCCGGTTCAGACGGTATTTTGTCTCTCCTGTGGGAAAGAGGGTGCGTTCTATCTCTATTTCAGGAATCTCTTTCAGCTCTGGCGGGGCAAGATCGCCCTGGTTCTCCATGACCAGTTTTACATAGGCAGCCTGTGGCGTCTTACGGTGGCTACCCCTGAAGATGATGTCATCCATACTCCTGGCACGGAGCAGCCTTGGGCTCTGCTCTCCAAGTACCCATCGGATTGCATCTATGATATTGGATTTGCCACATCCATTGGGGCCCACCACTGCACTGATGCCAGGGGGGAAATGGATTGTCGTGCGTTTGGCGAAGGACTTGAAACCTGAAAGGGTAAGGCTCTTTAGCCTCATGGTTCACTCAGCTCCTGATGGTTTGCAGGATCATGAATCAGCCTTGTCAGGGTGCTGTTGAGCACCAGTGGTAATCCGCTCTCTTGCGTCCTTTAATATAAGCTGAACGGTTTTTCTTCCCTGCCAGCTGTTTATCTCCGGCGTGAAGGCAATCTCCATTTGGTCCCAGGGCAGATTCTTTTTGTCTCCATGGTTCCAACCAAGCAGAGGGAGGTTTTGGGCAGTGTTTCCATTGTCAGGCAGAGGCAAGAGATCTATTCGGAGATGTCCTGAGCCGACTATTTTGCTTCCAAAAACCGAAAAATCCCGGGAGGCCAGGACCGGCTCTGGATAGCCTGCTCCAAAGGGCTCCAAGGCTTCGAGAAAACCTGCATATTCCGGCCTGGCCAATTCATGGAGTTGGCACATCCAGTCGATTTCAAGACAGGGTTCGGTCTGGAAGTCTGTAACCTGTTCCCTTGCAGCCTGAATAAAGGCTGCAGTGAAGGGTTCGATGCTCTCTACCGGCAGGGAGAGCCCAGCAGCCTGTTTGTGCCCTCCAAACCTTTCCAGATATTTCCTGCAACAGGCAAGAAGAGATACAAGATCAAAACCTTCAGGAGATCTGCCTGATCCTGTAGCCATGTCATTATCTGCTCCAAGAAGTATAACCGGCCTGCTGACCTGATCCACCACCTTAGATGCAACGATACCAACAATACCCTGATGCCATTCAGGATTCCAAAGGACATAACCGGCACTGCTCCCCATCTCCTGGACCTGTTTCATGGCATCCTTGAGTATTCTCCTTTCCTGGCTTTGTCGCTTCTGGTTCAACTCATCCAGTTCCCTTGCGAGCCTTGCAGCTTCTCCGCCGTCCTGGCAGGTTAGCAGCTTCAGGGCTGTTGAGGCAGAGCCCATCCTCCCTGCAGCGTTTATTCTCGGCCCGAGTCTAAAGGCAATATCCTGGCTGCTGCTGCATCTCCTGAGTCTTGCTATCTCCATCAATGCCTTTATGCCTGGCCTCTTTCCGCTG
>JALSKY010000115.1 GCA_026988585.1 Deltaproteobacteria bacterium | reverse complement strand
ACTCCATAAGAAAAGAGTTGACAATTCCGTTCTGCAGGGGCAAAAAGTATAAATTTGACTATTGGTCACTTGTTATTCGAGGATACTGATGATGACAGAACTGAAAAAGATTATACCGAGCCGCCGTACGGAAAACATCGAATATGCCATAAGGGATATTCTCATGGTGGCTGAAGAGAGAAAAAGGCAGGGGGGAGATCTTATCTGCCTGAACATCGGGGACCCTGTCCTCTACGGCTTCAAGACCCCGATACACCTGAAAGAGGCCACATATCAGGCCATGCTCAGAGACCATACCAATTACAGCGCCTCTGAAGGTGTGCCTGAGGCTATCCAGGCCATCAAGAAGCAGGCGTTGTCCCAAGGTATCCAACCCTACGAGATAATGGTTACCACAGGGGCAAGCGAGGCCATAGACTTTGCCCTTTCTGCCCTGGTGAACAAGGGAGAAAATGTCCTTGTGCCCTCTCCAGGATATCCCCTTTACAATGCCCTGCTCAGCAGACTGATTGGAGAGGCCAAGCCATATCTTTTGGATGAGGACAACGGATGGCAGCCCGATATAGCCCACATGGAGTCACAGATAGATGAGAAAACCAAGGCTATAGTTTTAATAAATCCCAACAATCCCACCGGCGCTGTTTATAGTGAGGAAACACTTAGACAGGTGATCGATCTGGCCAGGCGTTACAACTTACTGATCATGAGTGATGAGATCTATGACCGGCTCATCCTCAACGGAAAAGAACATATCAGCATAGCATCCCTGGACAGGGAGATGCCCATTATCACATTTAATGGGCTCTCCAAGAGTTATCTTGCACCAGGTTTCCGCATCGGCTGGTCAATAATGAGCGGAGCACCAGAACTCATTGATGATTACTGCGAAGCCATGAAAAAACTGGCAAGAGCCAGGCTGTGTGCCAGCCATCCAAAACAGTTTGCAATACCGGCAGCCCTGAACGGAGCAAGCGATCACATAGAAAATGCAAGGAGACAACTGAGAATCCGCAGGGATATTACGGTAGAACGGCTGAATGCCATCCCAAGGATCTCATGTCAGGAGCCGGAAGGTGCCTTTTATGCATTTCCCCACGTAGATGTAGATATGTCTGACCAGGACTTTGTGAAAATGCTCATCAGAGAGACCGGCGTAGTGGTGGTACATGGCAGCGGTTTTGGCGAACTGCCGGAAAGCCCGCACTTCAGGATAGTCTTTCTTCCTGACGAGGAGATGCTTCATAAGGCCTATGACCGTCTGGAAAGTTTTATGAAAAAATATTTCGCTTAGAGAGAGCGAAGATTCAGGAAGTGATTCTATTTAAAATATTTCATGAGGCGTGGGGTATGCTGCTCGATGCCGGGATATATCTCCTTTTTGGCATTGTTGCAGCAGGCATACTCAAGGCCTTTCTAAATCCTGAGCACATTGCTGCCCATCTTGGAAGGGGCCGGTTTCTGCCAGTATTCAAGGCTGCAATCTTTGGCATCCCACTTCCTCTTTGATCCTGCGGCACGCTGCCGGCGGCAGCAGCACTGAAAAAACAGGGGGCCAACAATGGGGCAACTGCTGCATTCCTGATCTCCACGCCTGAGTCAGGGGTTGACTCCATCTCTGCAACATATGCTCTTCTTGATCCAATAATGACCATAGCCAGGCCAATAGCAGCCTTTTTCACTGCTATGACGGCTGGCTTGCTCCAAAACTTGGTAAATGAGCCGGATGAAAAGGTAGTATCTCCTGGGAGAGAGGGTCACTGCTGTAAGAGCAAATGCTGCGACTCGACTGATTGTGCCGCTGATACCCGGCAGCCAGCACCAGGCATTGCTGCAAAACTGGCAGCAGGCATCCGGTTTGCCGTTACAGATGTGTGGTCAGACATTGCCAAATGGTTTTTCATGGGACTTCTGCTTTCCGGGACAATCACTGTTATGATACCGGACGATTTGATGGCAAGCCACCTTGGTGGCGGACCAAGCTCCATGCTCCTGATGCTTGCCGTTGGCATCCCCATCTATATATGTGCTACAGGCTCAACCCCCATTGCGGCATCACTCATTCTGAAGGGGGCAAGCCCTGGCACCGCCCTTGTCTTTCTTCTCACAGGGCCAGCCACCAATCTTACAGCCTTATCTGTAATTGCTGGTATACTGGGCAGAAAAGGGGCATTCATCTATCTCTTTACCATAGCAGCCTGCTCCATGGCTGCAGGGCTTGCACTGGATGCCATCTATATCTGGATAGGGTTTTCAGCAGATGCTGTTATAGGTCAGGCTGGCAAGATGCTGCCATTCTGGCTCAGGCTCACGGGAGCAGTGATACTCCTGCTAATATCTCTGCCACCGCTGTTCAGATGGATCAGGAAGTTAATAGGGGCAGAAGCAGAGAAACAGCAGTAACAAGGTAGTTCAACTTTACAAAACAGCAGGATACTAATTCCAAACTTTTCACTCAAAACGGATAAAGTTTTTCTGTTATAACTAATATGTGGTTGAAGCCGCAAAGCACATAATTGCGGGCTAAAGTGTTCTGGCAATCCTGCTCCTGTTCCCTGAAGGATGATATTCAGGGGGGATCCTGTTTTGACCTGATGAGCGTCTCATGATGTCAGCCATTGCCCTGGTAACACAACTGATACCCTGCCCTACTGTGGGAGCGAGCCTTGGTTGAGCCACCCCGAGGAAACCCTGTACAGTTGGAGTCGGGGTCAGGATAACCTCTCCAT
>JALSKY010000114.1 GCA_026988585.1 Deltaproteobacteria bacterium | reverse complement strand
CTTTCCCAAAAGGAAATATAGATATCGCTCAAAATTGCTGGCTATCATTATATCCATGGAGGGACTGATGGTCTGCACAACACTCCCCTTCTGGTATCTGCCGTTCATGATAAAACGTGTGAGAATGTTGTTCTCATTGGTGGCAAGTATCAGTCTTCCGATAAGGGGACGAATCATCTCCTTGGCAATATATCCAGCAAAGATGTCTCCAAAGTTTCCAGTTGGCACGGAGAAATAAACGGTGTCAGCCCCCTGGCTCTTCCTCAATTTCAGCGCAGAATGGATATAATATACCACTTGGGCCAGAACCCTTGCCCAGTTGATGGAGTTTATGGAACCAAGATGGTGTCTCTTCTTGAATTCGAGGTCGTTGAAAATTGCTTTTACTATGGACTGACAGTCATCAAAGGTTCCGTGAATGGCTATGTTGAACACATTTGGGTCTGGGACTGTGGTCATCTGCATGGCCTGCACCCGGCTGACCCTGCCATGTGGATGCAATATGAAAATATTGATATTCTTTTTCCCCTTGACCCCATAGATGGCAGCGCTGCCGGTATCACCGGAGGTTGCTCCAAGAATATTCATATTCATATCCTGTTCTGACAGGAGATATGAAAAGAGATTGCCCAGGAACTGGAGGGCAATATCCTTGAAGGCCAGGGTTGGGCCGTGAAACAGCTCCAGGATGTACTCACGGCCTGTGTGTACCATGGGTACTACTTCAGGATGATCAAATGTTTCATAGGATTTGGTGATCAGGTCATTGAGAACCCTGCCAGGGATATCTGTTGCAAAGAGTGTGATTATCTCCAGGGCCAGGGCCGGATAATCCAGATCCTGCCACTGTTCCATTGTCTCTTTGTCAATGGAAGGCAGAGGGTTTGGCAATAGAAGCCCCCCATCCTCTGCCAGCCCCATCATCACCGCATTGCTGAAGGTGATAGGCTCAATGCCTCCCCTGGTGCTTATATATTCCATGATCTTATTACCTGTCGCTTTACTATTTTATTGGTGAAAAACAGAAGGATGTTCAGGATGGCTGGTCAAGGGGTTCCAGGATGATTTTGTGTTTGAGGAGATCGATAGATGCTATCCTGGCAGGTATTATCTGCGCGGATTCAAAGAAACCCTGGATCTTCACGCCTCCATCAACAGGCTCCACCAGAACCACATCCCTCTTCAACTCTCTTTCTTCTCCGTTTTCTCTCAAATAGACCGATGATTGACACATCCTTTTACTCCTCCTGATGCTTGACTATTATACACGGCAAATTATAACAATGCTATAGAGGTATTTTTGTCAAGGGCTGTCAGGAGTCGAGGCCGCTCCGGATTGTCAGGCCATGCCCTGTTCCGGATGGTCAGATTAGGTTTGGCTTCAGGCAGCCTGGTCTTTGGGCATTCTGTCCGGGAACAACTGATACTTTTATCAAAAGGAGAGGTGATCATGTCAAGAGGGATTAAGGCTATAGATTCAATGGAAATTCTCGATTCCAGGGGCAATCCCACTGTCAGGACCTTTGTAGAGCTGGAAGATGGCACTGTGGCATCTGCATCAGTGCCTTCAGGTGCATCTACTGGCGAATATGAGGCCCTGGAACTAAGGGATGGGGACAGCAACAGGTATGGTGGCAAGGGAGTGCTCAAGGCAGTTGCCAATGTCAAGGAGAGAATTGCTCCCCTGCTGATCGGGCTGGACGCTGTGAAACAGCAGGAGATAGACAGAATAATGCTGGATCTGGATGGCACCCCTTTCAAGAAGAATCTTGGAGCAAATGCCATTCTTTCAGTATCCATGGCTGTATGCCGTGCAGCAGCTCAGAGTCTTGGTCTCTCTCTCTATCAGTATATCGGCGGCGGGGCTGCTAATCGTCTGCCTGTTCCCATGATGAATATTCTGAATGGCGGAGAGCATGCCGACAGCAGTGTGGATTTCCAGGAGTTCATGGTGATGCCGATTGGTGCCCCATCCTTTGCCGAGGCCTTGAGGTATGGAGCCGAGGTGTTCCATGCCCTTAAAAAGATATTGAAATCGAAAGGTTATTCTACCGGAATAGGTGATGAGGGTGGTTTTGCTCCAAATCTCAAGAGCAATGAGGAGCCCTGCGAACTGATACTGGAGGCCATTCAGGCAGCAGGATACAAGCCTGGTGAGGATATAGCCATTGCCTTGGATGTTGCAGCAAGTTCTTTTTACAAGAATGGTAAATATGAGCTCTCCAAATCAGGGGCAGGGAGCAAGAGCAGTGATGAGATGATAGCTATCCTGAAGGATTGGATATCCAAATATCCCATAGTATCCATTGAGGATGGCCTTGGGGAAGCGGACTGGGAAGGCTTTGCCAGGCTTACTGCTGAAATCGGCGATACCGTACAGATTGTAGGTGATGATATCTTTGTAACCAATATCAACTTCATCAAGAAGGGGATCAGCCAGAAGACAGCCAACAGTGTGCTCATAAAATTGAACCAGATTGGTTCTGTCAGCGAGACCATTGAGGCCATAAGGCTTTGCCGTCAGGCTGGATGGAGCTATGTGATCTCTCACCGTTCCGGAGAGACCGAAGATGATTTCATAGCCGATTTTGCCGTAGCAATGGATGGCAGGCAGATAAAGACAGGTTCCGCATGCAGAAGTGAGCGGCTGGCAAAATATAACCGGCTCCTGGAGATAGAGCGGGATCTGGGGAATGCATCAGTGTTTGAAAACCCCTTTGCTTAAACGGCCTGCAGGGGTATGCCGTTCTATGGG
>JALSKY010000113.1 GCA_026988585.1 Deltaproteobacteria bacterium | reverse complement strand
AGGCAGATAAAGACAGGTTCTGCATGCAGAAGTGAGCGGCTGGCAAAATATAACCGGCTCCTGGAGATAGAGCGGGATCTGGGGAATGCATCAGTGTTTGAAAACCCCTTTGCTTAAACGGCCTGCAGGGGTATGCCGTTCTATGGGTGTTCCCATGATATGCGGGTGACAGATTTTATGTTGCAGGAGTAGCTTGAAATAGCAGGATTTCAATATTAAATTAAGTAGTCTGTTCGTTGCGGCTTCAGATACTTGCCTGTTTTGTGTTGAGGGCCGTAACAGCTTTGCAACCTTCATTCGGTCGGGACGTGGCTCAGTCTGGTAGAGCACAGCGTTCGGGACGCTGGGGTCGGAGGTTCAAATCCTCTCGTCCCGACCATCTTGCCTGCTATTTCTCCTTTGATACTTCAGTATGGTCCAGGACAGATAGTTTGATCTCATAATTCCGGCAACGTATTCCCACAGCGTGACAAACAGGACATGAAGGCAGAGTCGGTTTGCTGCCTTTGAGCTGTAATGTTATTTATGTTTTGGAGCAACTGCAGATTAAACTCAGAGATTCTATTAGAGGGGGACAGTGTAAATGGCCACGATAAAAAGGGCAATTTTGAGTGTTACGGACAAGAGCGGTATTCAGGAGTTTGCAAAAAGACTGCATGAGATGGGTGTTGAACTCATTTCTACCGGAGGCACTGCCAAGACCATCCGGGATGCAGGTGTTCCAGTCAAGGATGTGTCCGAGATTACCGGTTTCCCAGAGATGATGGATGGCAGGGTCAAGACCCTTCACCCAAAAGTTCATGGAGGTATCCTTGCCATTCGTGATGATGAAACGCATTGTAATCAGATGAAGGAGCACGGTATTCCGGAAATAGATATGGTGGTTGTAAATCTCTATGCCTTTGAAAAGACTGTTGCCAGAGAAGGGGTTACCCTTGCAGAGGCCATAGAAAATATCGATATAGGCGGCCCTACCATGCTGCGGAGTTCGGCAAAGAATTTCCGGTATGTCACGGTGGTAGTTGATCCAGGGGATTATGATAGGGTGCTGACAGAGATGGAGGCCAATCAGGGTGCCACAACTTTGAAGACCAGATTTCAACTGGCCAGAAAGGTCTTTGCAACTACGGCTGCTTATGATTCAGCCATTACAAACTATCTCAAGGAGATAGATCCGGAGTCAGATCCCTATTTTTCATAGTTTTATCCGTCTGCTTCACCCAAAAGGACAGGCCCTGCGGCCTGTCCTCATTATATTTGCCCACCCTTTTTCTATCCCTTCACTCATTTTTCAGGATCTGTCGATATATCAGATCTCCTCACTTTTTCTATTTCTGTCTTTCAAGTTTTCCCAGATTTTTCCGATAACACCCTTGAGAGGAAATTAGTTTGAATATGTGAATTGAACAGTGAAATTCAGATTGTGGGATGCCTGTGAAAAACGCCTCCGGCTCAACTGAAAAAGTAAGGGTAGTTGTTTTTGATGCTGGTCCTGTAACCTGGGCAGTGGACCTGAGTCATGTAAGGGAGATTGTGAGGATTAAGGGGCTTACCATCCTGCCCAATGCCATACCTGAGGTGGTAGGCATGGTGAATATTCGAGGTGATGTAGTCCCTGTGATCAACTCATGGTGGAATGGCGACGGCCCTGATGATTTTGACAAGATAATGGTCATGGAGTGGAATGGCGAGCTTTTGGGGCTTGGCATAGATTCTGTCAGGGGAATAGATGCCGTGCACGGTGTCAGGTATGGAGATGAAGTTTTGGGGAGTACCGTTAAGTTTCGGGTAGATCTTACCCATCTTAAGGATATTCCTCTTCTGGATATAAAACCGCTTATAGAAAATTTCAAGAATCGTCCTGCCGTAATGGAACAAGGACTTGGTATTTAAGGAGGTCTCCTATGTTTTCCGTTTGGGGTCTTTTGAGAAGGTTGCAGGTGTTGCCCAGGATTATGTTGCTGTTTGCCCTGGCCGGCCTGGTGGCCCTGGCAGCCGAGATGTATCTGCTGTGGAATGTTCAGCAACGGCAGTTGGCGAGTGCGCGTCATGAGGTTTCAGTAGTGGCTGCAGGCCTGCAGCAGACGACTGAGGCCTTCTGGAAGGACAAGTTTGGTGATGTTGGCTCTTTTGCCAGACTCGATCTGGTGGCTCAGGCCATCTTCTTCCCAGAAGACTCCGCTGCCCAGGCGTCTGTACTGCTGGGAAATCTTTCTGCAGAACATTTTGATTATGACGGATTTTTCCTTTTGAACAGGGATCATCAGGTGATAACTTCAAGCAAAGAGGGGGTCACCGGTGATGCCCTTGCCAAGATATTTGCATCTCTTGGGAACAAACCAAGGTTATTGGGGCCTGTGTCCAATCCTTTTACACCAAAAGGTAAAGGCATGGCCTATCTCGTAACTGAACCTGTGGTGTCGGAAGGAGAACTTGCAGGTCATCTTGTTGGAGTGGTTGGGCAGAAGGCCTTTGCTTCCGCATGCAGATGGCAGTTCCAGTTGATTTCCGGATGGTCCGGACAGACTTTTATTGTTGACGATTCGGGAACTGTATTTCTTGGCAATGGTACTAGTGCACGATTGCCTGGATGGCTTTCCCAGGCAGTGAAATCCGGCGCCAAGGAGAGATCCGTACGGGATGACAGGGATGAAAAGCTGATCCTGGTAAAACAGCCCATCAATGCCCTGCAGCAGACTGCAGGCCGCACCCTTGCTGCAGTGGTTGCTGTTCCGGAAAGCTCCCTGTTTGTAGGTATTGCAT
>JALSKY010000112.1 GCA_026988585.1 Deltaproteobacteria bacterium | reverse complement strand
TGTAGGAGAGTACAGTGAGCAGTATGGCCAGGCCGGGAAATACCGAGAGCCACCAGGCTATTTCAAGGTTGTCCTTTCCCTCTGTGAGCATGTTGCCCCAGCTTGGATCCGGCGGCTGAACGCCGATGCCCAGGAAGCTCAGGGCACTTTCTGTCAGGATGGCTCCACCTACCCCGAGGGTGGCTGAGACCAGGACCGGGGCCAGTGCATTGGGCAGTATGTGGCTGAAGACTATCCTTGCGTCCGATGCCCCGGAGAGCCTGGCAGCCAGCACGAAATCCCTCTGCTTCAGGCTCAAAAACTCTGCCCTGACCAGCCTGGCCACGCCCATCCATCCGGTGAGCCCGATGACCGCCATGATATTCCAGATGGATGGCTCCAGAAAGGCAATGACAGCCATTATGAGAAAGATTGAGGGAAAGCAGAGCATTATGTCAACAAACCGCATTATTGCCAGGTCAACCCATCTGCCGTAATAACCGGCTATGGCCCCGAGAATGGTGCCTACCAGGGTTGCAATGCCCACGGCCACAAATCCAACCAGCAGGGATATCCTGGCCCCGTAGATAAGACGGCTGAGACAGTCCCTTCCAAGGCTGTCTGTTCCCAGGATATGTCTGCTGCTGGGTGGCTCCAGGACATGAAAGGTGTTGATGGCCTGTGGATCATAGGGGGCGATCCAGGGGGCAAGAAGGGCCACTGCTGCAAGAAGCAGCACCATGATCAAGCCTGCGGCAGCAAGGGGGTTTGAGAGCAGGGCCTTCATGTCGCCAGGTTTCCCTCCTTTTCCATATCTTCAGGCAGGTGATCATCCATCCCTGCCACCTCCTGTGCGAATACGCGGATCAGCCAGGGCATATCCTATGTCAGCCAGCAGGTTGCCGAGAAGGGTAAGAATGGAGACCAGGACAAGGTTTCCCATAAGTACGGGATAATCCCTTGCCATGACTGCTGACCACATGAGCTGCCCGACACCAGGGATTGCGAAGATGGACTCGAAGATAACGCTTCCGCCAATGAGCCCGGGAATGGAGAGGCCCATGATGGTGATCAGGGGAAGCAGGGCATTTCTCAGGGCGTGACGGTAGATCACCTGGCCCTCCGGCAGCCCCTTTGCCCGTGCAGTCGTGATGTAGTCCTGACGCAGGACCTCCAGCATGGATGAGCGTGTATATCTGGAAAATCCGGCAAGTCCGCCAATGGCAGAGACAAATACCGGCAGAATGAGATGTTTGCTCCAGTCAACAGCCTTTTCAAAAAGGCCCATCTGCTCATATCCCATCAGGCTATGAAGGCCTGAGATGGGGAGAAGGTTCCACTTGATCCCGAAAAGGAGCATGAGCAGCAGGGCCACCCAGAAGGCAGGGGCAGCATAGGCCAGGAACACCAGGACCGTGGATACCTGGTCGAAAAGGCTGTTCTCCCTGACCGCTGCCTTAACGCCGATGGGGATGGCAACCGCAACTATAAGGAGAAGTGAAAGGAGATTTATCAGCAGGGTTACAGGGAGGCGTTCCTTTATCTTGTCCCATACAGGACGCCTGTCAGGAGAGAAGGATTTTCCCATATCCAGGTGAACCAGCCCCTTGAGCCATTGATAATACTGGATATAGACCGGCTTATCCAAGCCATACTGTGCCCTGAGCCTCTCTCTCATCTCAGGAGTCATCTTCGGGTTGAAATCTGCCTGGATGCTCATGGGTTCTCCTGGTGCCAGGTGCATCACGAAAAAGGAGATGATGGTGATGCCGAGAAATGTGGGAACCAGGGCTGCCAGACGTTTTGCAAGCCAGATCATAAGGTCCATTGTTTTCTGGAGAGGCCTCCCCTCTTTTTGAATGAGATAGCGGTAAGCTTATAAGCCATCATGCCTTGATCTCCACCGGCTTCTTTCTGCTGCACGGTTCGGCTGCCACAGATTCTCCATGGACGTGAAATGTTTTCACGTGAAACTGATCTGCAGAGATCAGATGATTTCGTGTAGGCTTGCCGGATTGTTTTGTTGATAACGGTCTTGTCTGTCACGGTATTATATATTTCTGTTCATTCCTTGGCACCCACCACTGGATCATGTTGTAGGAGATGCCTGCAGGGGCCGGCTCTATCCCCCGAAATCTCTTGTGAATGATTGGCAGGGACATGGGCACATAGAGAAAGGTATAGGGCTGGTCCTCTGCCAGTATCTCCTGAACCTTGAAATATATCTCTTTCCGCTTCTCCTGGTCAAAGGTGCGCCGGCCTGCCACCAAGAGCCGGTCAAGTTCGGGGTTTTTGTATCCAATGAAATTCAGGGACTTGCCCTCTGTCTTGGACGAGTGCCAGATATCGAAGATATCCGGGTCCTGGCCAAGGGTCCATCCCAGGATCACTGCCTCAAATCGCCTCTTGTCTATGAAGTCGTTGATAAAGGCGGTCCACTCCAGGGTCCTGATCTTCATCTTGATTCCGATCTGTTTCAGTCTGTACTGGATGATCTGGGCAGTCAGGGCCCTGAGGGAGTTCCCCTGGTTTGTCAGAACCGTGAACACGAAGGGATGACCATCCCGGTCAAGGAGGCCGTCTCCATCCCTGTCCTCCCACCCTGCCTCCTTGAGAAGCTCCAGGGCCTTTTCCGGATTGTATGGATATCTTTTCACGTTGGGGTTGTAGAACCAGGCATCAGGCTTGTAAGGGCCGGTGGCTTCAACTCCCAGGCCGAGAAGCACTCCCCTGATGATCTCCTTTTTGTCAATTGCATAGGAGATGGCCTGCCGAACCCGCTTGTCCCTGAAGAT
>JALSKY010000111.1 GCA_026988585.1 Deltaproteobacteria bacterium | reverse complement strand
CGTATGTTTCTCTCCAGAAAAGAGTAAAAAATGCACGAAGCCAGAGAGGCTGCGCCTCTATCAAAGATTTCCCTTTATGACTGAAGTGATGGTATCAATAAGAGGCCTGGCCTTTGGATTATAAACCGCCTTGCGTACGATTATATCCACAGGTCTCACATCCTTTCCATAGAAGTCACGGTTCCAGTCATCCCGAGGCATTATGACAGTGCCCTCAATGCTGATGCCGCCAAAAAGCCCCTGCCCCCTGGAAAAGGCCAGGATATCCACTGTCTCTGCCTTTGCGCCTACACCAACAGGCCCGGCAGCAATACTTGCATCAGCCCCAAGTTTCAGGGAGGTAGAAAGCATGGCATCCATCCCCTTGTCTGTCATGATCATCAGAACCATCTCAGCAGACTTGGCTCCGAACTGAAGCCCGAACGAGGCCGCACCCATGCTATAAAATACAGGCTGACTCCACTCGCCAGTCCTCTCATCCTGGGCAACCAGGACTCCAGTTCCCCCTTCAGCCCCGATAAAAAAGGCCCCTTTCAGAAAACTTGGAAAGATAAGAAGTCCCTTGGCATTTTTCAGATGATCCCTGAACCACTGCATATTTGGATCTGCTACACACCTTTTGAAGGTTATGCGTGCCTCATCCAGCAGGGCCTCCTGTTTGGAATAACCTGCAAAACTGTTTACAGCCAAAAACAGCACCAGTACAAAAAGAGCCAATGCTGTAAAAAAGGAACCCGTAAAACTGGTTGGACAACACCTTGTTCTGCTTCTGAACTCCATCTCTCTTCCTCCTTGATAGGACATATTTCAAACCATTTTAAATGATAACAACAGCAACCATTAAAAAACAAATTTCTGAATCTGATGAGCAAAACTTTGACTTTCCCACAATTACTTACTATTTTTGTGCCACTTTATCAAAAGTTGACTATCTTGATCCAGTTTGTTCAGTTATAAATGGTAAAGACCTGGCTGGCCATAGGAAAGCCTTCTCTTTTGGATAAGATAGCCAGCTCAAAAGGATTCAGAAACAATCCCACTATTATTATTTTTTACCAGGCATGCTAAGTGCATGGTCCGGATGAAAAACAAAAAAACAGGATGGAAACAGTATAGACATGGATGTTATCGATGCAATAAAAAACCGCAAATCTGTCCGGGCCTTTCTGGACAAGGATGTGGACAACAAAACCATAAGATCCATTCTTGATGCAGCCCGCTGGGCTCCATCAGGGGCGAATGCCCAGCCCTGGAAGGTGGCAGTGGTAAAGGGCAGGACTAAGGAACAGATCACAGAAGAACTGCTCAAGGCAAAGGCTGAAAATCAGCCCATGCGGGGAGACTATGAATATTACCCGGAGATCTGGAAAAAGCCCTACAAAAACAGACGATTTCAGTGTGGAGTGGCCCTCTACAACGCCCTTGGCATAGAGAGAAAGGATACAAAAGGACGCCAGGAGGCTTGGTTTAACAACTACCGCTTCTTCGGTGCTCCAGTTGGTATCTTTTTCTTCATGCCAAAATGCATGGGTACTGGCTATCTCGTAGACATGGGCATCTTCATACAAACGGTAGTCCTTGCTGCCGAAGGTCATGGTCTTGCCACATGTATCCAGGCATCTCTTGCAGAATATCCTGATATTGTAAGAAAAATTCTGAACATTTCCGACGAGTTCAGCTTGATCGGTGCCATTTCTCTTGGGTATGAAGACAAGAGTGCCCCCTGTAACAATTTCAGGCAATCCAGGATTGAGGTGGAAGAGTTTACTTCATGGTATGATTAACTTGCCTCACCCCAGATCAATCCGGTTTATGCACTTTGAAGTAAAACAGCAGGAAGAGCCACGATCCTGGCAGCAGTAGCAATAAGATGGCATTTACATGACCAAAAAAGAAATCTGTGCTTGATAATATCCTGGCTCAGATGGAGGAAAGATAACAAAAGAGTAGTCAAAACAGGTTCTTCATACTGAAACAGGAAAAGGGTTCAAATCTTAAGTCCGAAATCACCCAACATCTTTCTGCCAGCAAGCCAGAGAATCGTCATGGAGCCTATGGCACATGAGGCACTGATCATAAACATTATCACTATCTGGTAGGTTACTGCTTGAAGCGGAGAGACCCCGGCCACTATCTGGCCGGTCATGATCCCTGGTAACGAGACTATCCCAGCCACAGACATATTGTTTATGATTGGCATCATCCCTGTACGCACCGACTCCCGCGCTGCCTGCTCCAGTGCTTCGCTACGGGTGGCGCCAAAGGCGAGCAGAAGCTCTACCTCCTGTCTTCTGCTCTTGAGGTGTTCCAGAAAACGGTCCAGGGCAAGGGATATTCCGTTCAGGGAGTTACCGAATATCATCCCGAAGACAGGTATGAGATATTGGGGATCATACCACGGGATAACCTTGATGACAGCCTGGGTCACTATGCTGCCCACAGTGATTGCCGCAATAGACATGGTAAGAAAGGCATCCATCCTCAAACCATCGTAGCCATGCTTGCTCCGCCTTACCACCTCTCTGGAGGCGAAAAAGAGCATAACCAGCAGCCACCCTATCACAAGCAGAGGACTTTGCAGGGTGAAGATATATTTCAATATCAGACCTATCATGCCAAGCTGGGCTACACACCTCACTGCAGCAATTGCAAGGCTCTTCACCAATCCGAGTCTAAGGGCTACTGAGATCCCGCCTGCAATGACCACCAGCATGGTGGATATCAGGAGATCAGTGGTGGTGAGTTCGATATAACCTGCCATCTCGCATCTCCATCCTGATATCAGCCTC
>JALSKY010000110.1 GCA_026988585.1 Deltaproteobacteria bacterium | reverse complement strand
TGCCCCATTTGTCCCTGTTGTCAGTGGACTCAATGAGCACCCTGACCCTTGCTCCAGTGCCTGGACTGTCCGGCAGGACCCTGACCTTGTAATCCACCAGACGCATCTCCTTCAACTGGGGATAGAACCGTTCCAAGGCCTTGCGAATTGCCTGATCCAGGGCATTTACAGGTCCATTACCAACGGACGCGGTATGCTCTATCCGCCCACCTACTCGGATCATCACCGTTGCCTCTGCCTGAGGCGGTTCATCCTCCCTTACCTTGGAATCAAAGATCCTGAAGCCGACCAGATCAAAATACTTCCTTATGGTGCCTGCTGCCCGGCGCATCAGAAGCTCAAAGGAGGCCTCTGCCCCCTCAAACTGGAAGCCCTGAGCCTCCAACTCCTTGAGCCGGGTTACCATCTCCATGACAATAGGATCATTACTGTCCACATCTATGCCGAACTGCCTTGCCTTGGCCACAACATTGCTTTTCCCAGACAGATCAGAAACCAGGATGCGCTGGATATTGCCCACAGCTTCAGGCCGGATATGCTCATAGGTTTCCGGATTTCTCTGAACTGCGCTGACATGCACACCGCCTTTGTGGGCAAAGGCGCTTCTTCCAACATATGGCTGGTATTTGTTGGGCTGGAGATTGGCAATCTCATAAACAAATCTTGCAGTGCTGGTAAGATCGGAAAGATTACTGCCTGCCTGACAGCTATAACCCATCTTCAACACAAGGGCTGGAATTATGGAGCAGAGATTGGCATTGCCACACCTCTCACCAAAACCATTTATTGTGCCCTGTACCTGCGTTGCCCCTGCCTCCACGGCCATAAGCGAATTTGCCACTGCAACCTCACTGTCGTTATGACAGTGAATACCCAGGTCTGCCGAGTCTCCCAGGGCCTTTTTTACCTCCTGTACTATCTGAAATATCTCCATGGGCAGGGAGCCGCCATTGGTATCGCAAAGTATCAGACACTCGGCACCACCAATCACTGCATTTTTCAGGGTGGACAGGGCATAATCCCTGTCTGCCTTGAAACCATCGAAAAAATGCTCTGCATCATAGAACAGGGTCTTCACCTGAGGTTTGAGCCATGCCAGGGAATCCCGGATGATCTCCAGATTCCTCTCCAGACTGATCCTGAGGGCATCCCGGACATGAACATCCCAACTCTTGCCGAAGATTGTGACTACAGGGGCCTTGGATCTTACCAGTGCCTGAAGATTGGCGTCCTCATGGGCAGGATGCCGGGCCATGTGTGTGCTGCCAAAGGCGGATATCCTGGAGTGTTTCAAGGGCAGGGACCTGACCTCCTCGAAAAACTGAACATCCTTTGGGTTAGAGCCTGGCCAGCCACCTTCTATATAGTCTATGCCAAACCTGTCCAGTCTCTCGGCAATACGAAGCTTGTCCTCCACAGAGAGGGTGAAGTTCTCGGCCTGTGTTCCATCCCTGAGGGTGGTATCATAGATGATAACCTGTTTATCCTTGGACATAATGAATTCCTCTACGGTTTTGAGAAGCAGCTATTCAGCATCGAGACCAAAACCCTCATGCAGCGCCCTTACAGCCAGTTCCAGAAATTTTTCGTCTATTATACAGGATACCTTGATCTCAGAGGTGCTAATCATATGGATATTGACCCCGTGGCGGGCTAGTATATTGAACATGGTTCCAGCAACACCGGCATGATTTCTCATTCCGACCCCTACTATAGAAACCTTGGAGATGGTGTCATCCCCTGCTACAGAGGCTGCCCCTATCTCCTGGGCCGTACGTTTTACTATCTCCATGGCCTTCTGGTAATCGTTTCTTGAAACCGTGAAGGTCATATCCGTAAGATCTCCGGCCCTGGTATTCTGAATAATCATATCCACAACTATATTTGCGTCTGAAATAGGACTGAATATGGCAGCAGCTATCCCTGGACGATCCGGCACCTTGCTGACTGTTATCCTCGCTTCATCCCTGCTGTATGTCACTGCTGAAACCATTACATTTTCCATGGACTCATCCTCCTCAACCACCATGGTTCCTAAGCTATCTGAAAAACTTGATCTTACATGGAGAGGGATCCCATATCGCATTGCAAACTCTACGGAACGAATCTCCAGTACCTTGGCCCCAAGGCTTGCCATCTCAAGCATCTCCTCATAACAAATCTTATCTATCTTGCGTGCCTTGGGGCATATATTGGGATCGGTGGTATAGACACCATCAACATCTGTATATATCTCGCACAGGTCTGCATCCATTGCCACTGCCAGGGCAACAGCAGTGGTGTCAGAGCCACCGCGGCCAAGGGTAGTGATGCTCCCTGAAGGTGTAATACCCTGAAACCCGGCAACCACGACTATCTTCCCCTTATCGAGCTCTCTTCTTATCTTTTCAGGCGGGATCTGGATTATTCTGGCCTTGCCATGGATCGGATCTGTCTCTATAGGGACCTGAAACCCAAGAAACGATACTGCATCCAGCCCCATCTCCTTCACGGCCATGGAGAAAAGAGAAATGGTGACCTGTTCTCCGGTAGATAAAAGTACATCCAGTTCTCGAGAATCTGGCGCTGCCTGTATCTCTTTTGCCAGCTCTATGAGATGGTTTGTCTGCCCGGCCATTGCAGAGAGCACAACTACAACATCGTTGCCCTTTTCCTTTGTTGCTACTACACGCCTGGCTACATTTTTGATCTTTTCTGTATCGGCCACAGAAGTGCCGCCATATTTCTGTACTATTAGCGCCATCTTATTCCTCTTTCTTTCCACCCCAAACAGGATCCTGTCCAAAATGATACATCCACCATTCGGTATCGTTCATGC
>JALSKY010000109.1 GCA_026988585.1 Deltaproteobacteria bacterium | reverse complement strand
TACTTTACTGACCTGTTTTTATAAAGACTGCACATGGATCAGTTCCTTCAGTTTTTGATAACCGGCATAACAGTGGGCTCCATATACGCCTTGGTGGCCTTGGGATTCACCATAATTTACAATGCGTCTGATGTGGTGAATTTTGCTCAGGGCGAGTTCGTAATGATCGGGGCCATGACAGCCATCTATCTCTCGGGTAAGGGGATGCCCCTGATTCTATCTGCTGTTACAGCAGTAGCAGTCACCGTAGTAATCGGTATGCTCCTTGAAAAGCTGGCCATAGAAAAGGCCCGTAATGCCACTGTGGTAACCACCATCATAATAACCATAGGCGCCTCTATTCTGCTCAGAGGAGCAGCCCTGTTGCTCTGGGGAAAGGATTACTACGGCCTTGAGGCCTTTTCCGGTGAGGAGCCGATCCATATTGGAACCGCCACCATACTCCCCCAGAATCTATGGGTTATCGGCGGAACCGCCATTGCGGTGCTATGTGTAAAATTCTTTTTTGACCGGACCATGCTGGGCAAGGCTATCCTTGCCTGTTCGTTCAACAAGAGGGCAGCATCCCTGGTAGGTATAAATGTGAGGATGATGCTGCTCATCGCCTACGGCCTCTCCGCCGGACTTGGGGCCTGTGCAGGCATCCTGATTGCCCCTATCACCTTCATGTCGTACCAGTCCGGCGTCATGCTCGGATTGAAAGGGTTCTGCGCTGCCATTCTCGGCGGAATGGGAAACTCTACAGGCGCTGTGGCTGGAGGGCTGCTTCTTGGAATACTGGAGGCCCTGGGAGCAGGTTTCATCTCATCAGGCTACAAGGATGCCATCTCCTTCTTTATCATCTTGCTTGTGCTTTTTTTCAGGCCAAGCGGCCTCTTTGGCAAGGCTGGAACAGAGAGGGTGTAACGTCTTGAAGAGATTGCTCGGGTTCTATATCTTTGCTGTCCTGGTGCTTGGGCTCGGCCTTTTATTCCCGGATGATTATTACGTGACCGTTGTGGGTACTACTGTTATCCAGAATATTGTCCTCGCTGTGAGCCTGAACCTGCTTATGGGCAACGCCGGACAGATATCCCTTGGCCATGCAGCCTTTTTCGGCATGGGGGCATATATATCAGCAATTCTCACCACGAGGTTCGGCATAAATCCATGGGCTGCCATGGTTGTTTCGGCCATAACCGTAGCTGTAATCTCATACCTGATATCCAAGCCCATTCTAAGGCTCAAAGGACATTACCTGGCAATGGCAACCCTGGGGGTGGGGATTATTATCCACATCTTCATGGTACAGGCAGATTCCATAACCGGCGGGCCGGACGGCATGTCTGACATACCGGGACTTTCCATACTTGGCCATGCCATAGAGGGTGATTTTGCCTGGTACATGCTATTTGCCCTCTTTATGCTCTTTGTGGTCTGGGCTGCCCTGAACATAGTGGATTCCCGGGCTGGGAGGGCACTGGCAGCAGTACATGGAAGTGAGATAGCCGCCCAGATGGTTGGGATCGATACTGCCAGGGTCAAGACCCATATCTTTGTTTTCTCTACGGTGATTGCCTCTTTGGTTGGAAGCCTTTTCGTGCATCAGCAGGCCTTTGTAAGCCCTGAGTCCTTCAGTTTTTTCTTTTCAGTGGAGCTTGTGACAATGGTTGTACTGGGCGGCCTTGCGTCTGTGTTCGGATCGGTTTTCGGGGCGGTGATACTCACCCTGCTCCCTGAATTTCTTCTGGTATTTGAGGATTACGAGGTCCTTATCTATGGCGCAATCCTTATGATTATCATGATATTTCTGCCTGATGGCCTGTTCGTAACCATGAAGCGGAATATTCTTCATTGGCTGCAGAAGAGAAAGGGAGCGGAAAATACAGAGCATCCCTCTCCAGGCATGGAGGGTTGAAGATGGCGATGGAAACAGCAGGGTCATATATCTTGGAAGTGCAGGGGCTGGAAAAGCGTTTCGGTGGCCTGACTGCCATAGGAGATCTCAGTTTTTCAGTGGAAAAGGGGGTTATCTTTGCTGTTATCGGGCCTAATGGTGCAGGCAAGACCACTCTTTTCAATATGCTCACCAGTGTGTACACCCCAACGGCAGGCAGGATCTTCTTTAAAGGCCAGGATGTAACAGGAATGCCACCATACAGGCTTGCACGGCTTGGCATGGGCAGGACATTTCAGAATTTGCAGATATTCATGAATATGACAGTCCTTGAGAACGTAATGGTCGGGACCCATATCAAGGGGCGTCAGGGGATATTGGCTGCAGCCCTGCGACTGCCTTATGTGCTTCAGGAGGAGAAGATGCTGAGGAAGGATGCGGAAGCTGCCCTGGAATTCTGCGGCATGGCTGATCTTGCAAATCGTTCAGCAGCAGGCCTCCCGTACGGTATATTGAAGAAGCTGGAGATTGCCCGCGCCCTTGCAGCAGGCCCTGAGCTGCTCCTGATGGATGAACCTGCTGCCGGGCTCAACGACTCAGAAACCCTTGAGCTCTCTATCCTGATATCCAGAATCAGGGATTCAGGAACAACGGTTGTTCTGGTGGAGCACAATATGGGCCTGGTTATGGATATATCTGACAGGGTTCTGGTGTTGAACTACGGCAGGCTGCTTGCCGAAGGGGTGCCAAAACAGGTGCAGACAGATCCCCGGGTCATCGAGGCATATCTTGGCAGTGATTGACCAGCCCTTCATTGCTGCTCTCTGCTGCTCTTTTCCCTGTTCTATCAGATTGCCTGTCGAATCTCCTGTTCTGTCACCTCGTGGGTTATCTCTGTCTCTCCAATACCTCCCTTTTTTACTGCCTTGGGCAGGACAAAAAAGACCCTGCCAGCAAC
>JALSKY010000108.1 GCA_026988585.1 Deltaproteobacteria bacterium | reverse complement strand
GGCTGGATTCCGCAAAGGGCTCTGGGTAATAAAACACCCATAGACGCCCTGAAACAATGGCAACAAAAACGTCCTAACCTCTTTAAAAAATCGGTATATAATCTTGCGGGTCCTGACAGATAGGCAAGGACGCCACCTACAGCACCGGCTGCACCATGGAGATGCAGATAGCCCGTGAAGTACAGAAGGAACATCCTGAAATGCAGATAATAGGTCCCTCCTGGGAAAAATTTCTCAGAAGAAAGGAGTATGGCATAGGAAAATTCTATGACCGCACCCTTGCAGACCTTTCATGAAACCCATGGATAACAGATCCAGAGACAATCAACCCTATGGATGATCTTATGGTTACAAAGAGCATAGAGCTCGAAGACAACAGCAGGGCCCTGGAGCTTTTTGGCGAACAGGGAAGGCACCTGGAAATTATCGGCAGCAAACTGGGAGTAGAGATAAACGCAAGGGGTAATCTCATCACCGTAACAGGAGACAGGGATGGGACAGAGATAGCATTGTCTCTTCTGAGGCAGCTCTACTCCCTGGTTGAGCAGGGCTATCCCCTTCAACAGAGGGATGTTGAGTTCGCAACAGGAATACTCTCCCAGGACCCTGCTGCTTCCATAGCAGAGATATTTCTGGATCAGCTCTCCATAAAATCGGGAAAACGCACCATAACTCCCAAGAGCCTTGCGCAGAAATACTATGTAGATGCCATCAGAAACAATGACATAGTATTTGGTATTGGGCCGGCAGGGACAGGCAAGACCTATCTTGCCATGGCCATGGCTGTATCCGCCCTGTTGAGAAACGATGTCTCCAGGATAATCATGGTCAGACCTGCTGTAGAGGCTGGCGAACGGCTCGGTTTTCTGCCGGGGGACCTGGAAGAGAAGGTGAATCCCTATCTGCGGCCCCTCTATGACGCCCTTTATGACATGCTGCCCTTCGACAGGGTGGGCCGCCTTCTGGAACGGGGGGTGATAGAGGTGGCACCCCTGGCATTCATGCGGGGCCGCACCCTGAATGAGGCATTCATAATCCTTGACGAGGCCCAGAACACCACTACCAGTCAGATGAAGATGTTTCTCACCAGGCTTGGATACAACTCCAAGGCAGTGGTAACGGGAGATATCACACAGATCGACCTGGAACGGAACCAGGAAAGTGGCCTCATAGAGGCTGGCAGGCTGCTGAAATCCATCCCGGGTATAGCATTCGTTGCCTTTTCAAAGGAGGATGTGGTAAGGCATCCCCTGGTCAGGAGAATCATTCAGGCCTATGAAGAGGCAGAGAAGAGAAGGAAAAAGGGTAACGGAAAGGGATAGAGAAGCTATACCATGAGTGTAGATATCCGAACAGAAGCAGATATACAGGCAATCAACCTGTTACGAATAGAGAGAACAGCACAGCGCATTCTGGAAATAACCGGAAACAGTTCCAAGGAGCTCTCCATACTGATCACTGATGACAAGGGTATCCATACCATCAACCTATCCTGGTTTGACAGGGACAGGCCTACCAATGTGATATCTTTTCAGATGGATGAACCTGATATCATGGGGGATATAGCTGTCTCATGGCAGAGGGCAAAAAGAGAGGCAGAGGAAGGTATAACCAGCATTGACAACAGGCTCACTGAACTCCTGATTCATGGAATGGTTCACCTCATGGGATATGATCATGAGCTTGGAAAGCAGGATGCCCTCTTGATGAGACAGAAGGAGGAACATATAAAAAAAGAACTTTTCAGGAGGAATATAATGGCAGATCTCTGTGTAAATGTGGATCATGTAGCAACCATCAGAGAGGCAAGAGGAGGTGTAGAGCCGGATCCTGTTGTGGCAGCAGGTGTTGTTGAACTTGCCGGTGCCGATGGAGTAGTGGTCCACCTCAGGGAGGACAGGCGTCATATTCAGGACAGGGATGTTCGGCTGATCAGAGAGATTGTACAGACCAGGCTTACTTTGGAGATGGCTGCAACCCCTGAAATGTTGAAGATTGCCACAGAGATAGGGCCTGACATAGTGACCCTGGTGCCTGAAAGGAGGCAGGAAATAACCACAGAGGGCGGGCTGGATGTTGCCGGACTGATTAAATCAACCAGTGAGGCCGTAGCCACCCTCCACGATGCAGGTATCCCGGTAAGCCTGTTTGTTGATCCGGAACCGGAACAGATAGAGGCATCTGCCAAGGCAGGAGCAGACTGCATAGAGATCCACACCGGACGGTACGCAGAGGCAAAGGGAGAATTACAGGATCAGGAATATGAACAGATAGTGGATATGGCCCAGCTAGCCAGCGGACTCGGTTTGAGGGTACATGCAGGGCATGGCCTCAACTATCAGAATGTAAGCCGCCTTGCATCACTCAGTGAGATAGTAGAGTTCAGTATAGGACATGCCATCATATCCCGATCCGTGTTCGCCGGCCTGGAACAGGCAGTCAGGGAGATGAACCGGCTGATAAAGGGATTTTAGGATCACCTTGATTTTCTATGATTACAGATCATAAATCTCTTATGTTTATAGGGCTGCATCAATACTCCTGTGGTATTTGATGCAGCCAGGCATTTCTTGGCAATATGCACTGCTATCCGGTATCACAGCCTCTCCATGACCCGTTTAAACCCATCTCTGGATCTTTCTATCACCGCATCATCCACACAGAAGGCCAGCCTGAAATGGCCAGGCAGACCAAATCCTGTTCCAGGAACTGCAAGAATAAGCTCTTCCTGTAACATTCTCACAAACTCGGTGTCGTCAGGGATGGGAGAGACAGGAAAGAAATAGAATGCACCCTTGGGCATGGTAAATTCAAGTCCTGCATCTGAAAGTATCTCAGCAAAGAGATCCCTTCTCCGCTCATAGACACTGCAGTCA
>JALSKY010000107.1 GCA_026988585.1 Deltaproteobacteria bacterium | reverse complement strand
CCTGCTCTCTATTGTACAGATGCCTGCAGGAGTACCGGTGGCAACAGTAGCCATCAACAATGCCAAAAATGCCGGACTGCTGGCAGCAGAGATTTTGGGGATACGATATCCGGAAATCAGAAAAAAAATCATGAGTTACAAAGACGAGATGAAAGATATGGTAATAACCAAGGCTGAAAGGCTTGAGCAACTGGGTTTTCAAAGCTACCTGAAACAGGAGATGAACAGATAGGAGAAAAAACAGGTAGGGGCAGGCGGATTTTTTGGTCTGTGCCCTTGTTTTAGATTGACTTATTTGTTCATTTGGCTAAATATACAAATATAATGTTGAACAACGTAAATCTGAGCTGTCAAAAAATGCTGACTAAAAAGGTAAGAAGGTAAATCATGGATCATGAGAGGGTGGCCAGAATATTCAAGGCCTTGGGGCATCCCACACGGCTATGGATGGTTGACCATCTGAGGAAAGGAGAACTCTGTGTTCGTGAATTCGTGGATAGAACCGAACTGGATTTCTCCACCATATCAAGGCACCTGTCACTGCTCAAGGAGGCTGGCATAGTCTCAGACAGAAAAGAAGGCAAACAGGTATTCTACAGGATCAACTTTCCCTGCATCATAGATATGATCTCCTGCATGGAGCAGCAGGCTTCTGACAGTTTTGCCCTGGAGACCTGCAGATCCGATAATCGCCAAAACTGCTGCAGTTCCAAGCAGCAGACCGGAGAAGAGTAAAAGAGGATTGAGAAACCGTGAACTGGAGAAGAGAGACAATCTACATCCTGGCAGCCATGGGAATCTTTCTGGTTTTTTATCACTTTCCATCTTCGCCCACCTTTCAGAGGGCATTGCAGCAGGCAGTCCTCCTGCTCCAGGACTATGCCAGAGCCCATGTGATCTTTTGCCTGATTCCGGCCTTTTTCATCGCTGGTGCTATAGAAGTATTCGTCTCGGACCAATCAGTAATGCGCTATCTCGGCCCCACAGCAAACAAAACCGTTGCCTACGGGGTAGCATCGGTAGCAGGGGCTATCCTTGCAGTATGCTCCTGCACCATATTACCGCTATTTGCCGGAATATATACCATGGGCGCAGGCCTTGGCCCTGCATCCACCTTTCTCTATTCCGGCCCTGCAATAAATGTCCTGGCGATAATCCTATCCGCAAAGATCCTTGGGATAGAGATTGGAACAGCACGGGCTATTGCTGCCATCCTGGCCGGAATAACAATAGGGGTTCTCATGGCCTATTTCTTCAGAAAAGAGGAGAAGAAACGGTTGGGGCAGATGGCAGTACAGCCTGTTGAGGAACCGGTTCCTGCTTATCAAACCATTCTCTTCATGGCCACACTGATACTGATCTTGCTAAGTGCCACATGGAGCCCTGGAATTGGGATCTGGCAAACCATCTTTCAGATAAAATGGTATCTCACATCCCTTTTCGGACTGCTTCTTGGAATCCAGCTGGTGGTTTTTTATCAGGTTCATCCTGGCCGAATAGGAGCTGTTATTGCACTCACAGCCTTGGCTGTACTGCTTACCCACAGTGCTGAGCTTTCCTTCAGTTTGGCAACGGCCGGATTAGCCGTTGTGCTGTTTTTCTCTGGAGGAAGGGCACGGGCCTGGTTTGAGTCTTCATATATCCTGGCCAAAAAGATCATGCCCATACTTTTTCTCGGAGTCTTTTTTGCAGGGCTTCTCCTGGGAAGACCTGGTGGAGATGAAGGACTAATAAGCTCCAGTTACATAGCAGGATTTGTCGGGGGTAACAGTCTTGCTGCCAATCTTTGGGCATCTGTAATAGGTGCATTCATGTACTTTGCCACACTCACCGAGGTCCCGATTCTTCAAGGCCTGATGAATGCAGGCATGGGCAAAGGACCTGCCCTGGCACTGCTTCTGGCCGGACCAGCAGTATCCCTGCCTAACATGCTGGTGGTCCGTTCAATAATGGGGACCAAAAAAACAGCGGTATTTGTACTGCTGGTCATAATGTTTGCAACTGTTGCCGGATTGATTTTCGGGGCTATAACTTAAACAGAATCAGGAGGTCACAAAGATGAAAATAGAGGTGTTGGGACCAGGATGTCCCAGGTGCCAAGCACTGGAAAACAACGTGCGCAAGGCAGTAGAAGAGCTCGGCATACAGGCTGAAATCGAAAAGGTAACAGAGATGCCAAGAATAATGGGGTATGGTGTCATGAGCACACCAGGCATAGTGATCGATGGACAGGTCAAGGGTTTTGGCAAACTCTTTTCCAAGGAAGAGGTGGTGGAAATGATCAAGGCTGCAGGATAGAAATGGAAAGGTTACAGAGATGCCATCCTAACAGGTATCTGGACAGGGGAGTGAAAAGGGTCCTGTTTCTATGCACGGAAAACGCCTGCCGATCCCAGCTTGCAGAGGCCCTGACCAACCACCTCTTCAAGGGCAAGGTACAGGCATTTTCAGCAGGAACCAGGCCGGGCAATATAAACCCCATGACCCTGACTGTCCTGAAAAACATGGGCATTTCTACATCAGAACTGCGCAGCAAATCTCTTGACGAATTTCTCTCCATGGAAGCAGATCTCGTGATAACCCTTTGTGACTCTGCGGCTGAGAGCTGTCCCATCTTTTCCAAGGCAAAGGAGCAGATCCACCTGCCATTTCCCGATCCGGAAAAGCTGTCACAGAGGGAGGCCCAAGGAGATCCTGAAAAAAGGGAAGAGATCTTCATCTCCACAGTCAACAAGATCAGGAATGCCATAGAGACGCTGTTTTCAGAGAGGGGATGGACTTAACAGAATTTTAATCTTTCTCTTGACATGAGGGCTCTCAGGAGTTATTTAATTGCCCTACTTGCATGGCGGGCTATCCAGCATCCCTGAAGACAACCCTTGAAGACAACAGGGGA
>JALSKY010000106.1 GCA_026988585.1 Deltaproteobacteria bacterium | reverse complement strand
GTGCTGGAGAATCTCCTGCTTGGAGCATATCCCAGGAAAAGGATCTCATCTATGGAGATGGAGCAGGACCTGGAAAAGATCTATCAACTCTTTCCAAGACTCAAGGAAAGACAAGGGCAAATTGCAGGAACCCTCAGCGGCGGCGAACAGCAGATGCTGGCCATCGCCCGGGCACTTATGGCCAGACCCAAGCTGTTACTCCTGGATGAACCCTCTCTGGGGCTGGCCCCTCAGCTGGTCAACCTGATCATGGAAACCATAACAGACCTCAACCAGCAGGGAATGACCATTCTCCTGGTTGAACAGAACGCCAGGAAGGCACTGGAGATCTCACACAGGGCCTATGTACTGGAGACGGGAAGGATCATCCTCCAGGGACTTGCGGAAGACCTGGCTGATGATGCAGAGATAAAACGGGCATATCTTGGCAAGGAATATGAGAATCTCTCAGAAAGGTAGGATTTCATGGACCTGAAACATATAGAATATCTCTCCCCTGATGCCTGGAACCAGTGGCACACAGAGTTGTTACAGAGCACCCTGAACAGGGCCTATGACCGGGTCTCCTTCTACAGGAAAAACATGGACGATGCAGGGATAACCCCTGAGGATATTAACTCTGCATCGGATATGGCAAAACTGCCCTTTACATTTAGAAGGGATCTCAGCGACAACTATCCTTATGGACTCTTTTCAGTACCACTCAGGGATATTGTCAGGATCCACACCCTCCGTTCAGGCCAGATCAACCCGATAGCCCTTGGGCACACCCGAACCGACCTTAAAAACCGTCAGCAGTTAACAGCAAGGTTTCTCTCCTCCTGCGGCGTTGAGCAGGAAGATATTGTTCAGATCTGCCTGGACCCTGGCATGGCACTTCATGGACTGGATATGCGGGAAGGCGCAGAACTCATAGGGGCTCTGGTTATACCGCCTGATCCTGTCTCTCCCGATACCCGGGTTAAGGTAATGGTTGATTTCAAGAGCACGGTTCTTATCACAACCCCTTCCCACGGCCTCTTTTTAATGAACAAGATAAGGGAGATGGAGATACCCCTGGCCAGCATCAATCTCAAGCGGGTCATCTTTCTCGGAGAAGCCATATCTCAGCAGGAGAGAGAGAGGTTCCAAAAGGAACTCGGGACATCTACCCGGATAGCATACGGTATATTTGAGGCTGCAGGACCTGCCATGGCTGGTGAATGTCACTGCCATTGCGGACTCCACATGGCCATAGACCAGATATTCCCTGAAATCGTAGATCCTGAAACAGGAGCCCCTCTTGCTGAAGGTCAAACAGGGGAGCTGGTAATAACCACCCTAAGGGCCAGGGCCAACCCGCTCATCCGTTTCAGGACAGGAGACATCACCACTCTTACCAAGGAGACCTGTGATTGCGGAAGGACCACATGGAGAATTGCCCCCATATCCGGACAGACAGATCAGGTGGTTCTTATCCGCGGTGTCAGGATATCGCCTGAACAGATAGACAACATCCTGGAACAGGCCGCTGGAACCGCTGTAGAATTTTTAATGGTAACAAAGGACTGGAACCATCTCCGACAGATGGAGGTCATGGTTGGGATCACTGACGCACTCTTCTCCGGCTGCCTTCCTGAGCTGCACCAATGGATAAGGAGGGTGGAAGAGCTGATACTGAACCAACTCGGCATCCCCTGCCGGATAAGCCCGGTCCAGCCATCCAGTATCCGACCGTTCATCCAGGCCGGAAGAAGGATCATCTCCTGGGAGGAGTGGACAAGGAGATGATCTGTCCTATGGTTAAGGATAGTGATCATTAAGAGTGTGGCAACATTCAATGGATGGATTGGTCAAGAAATCAGAAGGAGAGCCTGCTTGCCAAAAAGGAAAAAGAGGTCAAGAACATCATCAAACATCAAGAGGCTCAGCTTTCCGGCTGATGAAAAACGGCTGGACTGGCTGCCAATGCTGTTGGATGCATATCACATAGCGGACAAAGGCATCAATACTGCAATCCGGAAACGCACTTCCCGGGGCGAACGGCTGGCCTGTGCCAAGGGATGCTCATCCTGTTGTGCCATCCATTCAACCATCCCGGTATATCCGTTAGAGCTGGTTGGAATCTACTGGTTCTGCATTGAAAAACTCACAGGCCCTGAGCGGGACAGGATCAGGGAGCAGCTCAAGAGATTCTCCACTGGAGATCCGTGTCCATTCCTTGTCAACGGCGTTTGTGGCATCCATCCAATGAGGCCCTTGGCTTGCCGCCACTTCAATGTGTTCAACAAGGCCTGTGAGCCAGGTGAAGATCCTTACTATACCAGACGAAACGATGTGTTGACCCCTGATGAAGCCATAAAGAACCGGGCAATTGAAACCATGCTCCCGTTTCATGGATTTCGGGACAGGGCGAAGAGAAAGATCGCCATGAACTCCGGCTATCTCAACAGACAGGTACAGAACCTGCACGAGATAGACTGGAAGGCCCTGGCCCTCCGGATGTCTGGTAAAAGGATGATCTAAGCAGGCTGGCAAGACTCAGGAAAAGAGGTGATCTTTTATGGAAACACTGGAACTGCTGGCAACTGCCCTTGGGCTTGCAGCCCTCTCCGGCATAAACCTGTATCTGACTGTATTCGCAACAAGCCTTGCCCTGAACCTGGGCTGGCTGCATCTTTCACCGGAACTCCAGCAGCTCCAGGTCCTGGCAGATCCCATGATCCTCTTTATCTCAGGCCTGGGATATTTTGCGGAGTTCTTCGCAGACAAGATCCCTGGCATCGATTCACTTTGGGATACCATACACACTGCCTTGAGACCTCTTGGAGCAGCATTCCTGGCAATCACCGTGCTTGGCCAAACAGATCCTGCCATCCAGGTAGCAGCCGTACTGCTATGCACTGGGGTGGCCTTTTCAACCCATGTGACAAAGGCAGGTCTAAGGGCTGTGGTAAACACCTCTCCTGAACCGGTTTCCAATGCCGTTGTCAGTGTGACTGAGGATGTAGCAGTGGCAGGCGGCCTGGGAGTGGTCTATTCATATCCGTTGGCAGCCCTTGCAGGTGTGATCCTTTTCATGGCTGGATTCATCTATCTTGCTCCAAGACTCTTCAGGCACCTGAGGGCCACCATCTTTTTCACTGCAAAAAGGCTGTTCCCGGAAGACCTGGATAAGAAAAGGACAGTTGCAGAACTGCCATCCAAAGTGCAGGAACATATCAAAAAGATAGTGCGGGAGAAAGAGAATGACAGGCTTGCATGGATCGTATCCTGCTTTACAGGAAAGGGGTGCGGGAGGATAGGTGTCAACAGGAAGGCGTGGCTTATCTCCTTAGAACCGTCATGCAGGGTAGCATTTATCATAAAAGGCAGAGAACCAATTCTTCTTTATGCTGAAAACATAGAGGTCTCAAGACGCAAAAGGTTTCTCTATAATGAGTTCATCCTTCTGGATAGTGCGTCTGCTGAAACCATCTCCTTTCGTGTTCCAAGGAGTGATTCAGCCGCAGATGAGCTGGAAAAGAGGCTGCAGGCCATGGGCAAATCATCACATAAAGATGGATAAGGTCCGGCTTTGTTATCCTTTTATGTACATTGTGAGGCCGGAGTCAACCAATCCGGACAAGGTACTCTCTTCTTGCTGATTAACATTATCCCGCTTTTAAGGTAGAATAGTCTGTTGTGCTGCCCTGATGACTTTTTGTTGCACACAAAATGCTTCAACAACAAACAGGGCATGCAACCTGGGAAAAAGACTATCAGTGGCAAACCACAGGAGATGACAACCCTTTTCAGACAGGGAAAAGAGTTGCTCTATCCTTGATTCATCAGGAGATTTAGATGCCCCGCTCTCCCGGCAAAAAGAGGAAACAGTTACAGCTTTCCAAGCAGCTCCAGCGACAGTTCATGGCTGTCATCAAAAAACGGGGAGCACTCTATGCAAAGCAGCAACGGGTCAGGATCCTGAAGAAGGATGAGAAACATATTACTGCCGAAGTAATGGGCACCAGGCCTTACCGGGTAACCATTGATTGGGAAGGGGAAGAGCTGTCAAGACTCAAAACATCCTGCACCTGCCCATTCTTCCGTCAGGGCATCCCATGCAAACATCTTTGGGCCACCATACTCGTGGCAGACAATATGGACTGGGCCGTTGCCTCATCCGATCCGGAGATCAAAGATCCTTTCGACCTGTTTTCGCCGGAATTCTGGACAGAAAACCCCAAGCATCAAAATCAACAAAACAGTACGCTGAAGCCCCAGACCTTTGTTCTATGGTACACCCTCCTGCGCAATTCCATGGGATATTTCATCACGGTCCAGGAGCGATACATTAAAAAAAACGGTGGATTTGGCCGGGTTCGCCCCCTGAAGACAAGGTCAGGCAGAGGCCAAAGATTGATGGTGCAGGATCGGCTGATCATTCCCCTGATAGAGGATGCAGCATCCCGTAACAGTATCTACAGCCGCAGCTACTACGCTGCTGGCAGGGAAAACATACCTTTGTCTTCTCAGGATCTTGAAGCCATCCTCCCAATCCTGGCAGAGACGGGCAGATGCAATGTGGTTGACGAGATAAGCAAGATAGAGATTCCTCTGTTGCGGTTGCCCTCAAACCCTCTGGCCAGGCTTAAACTAAAGGTCCATGAAACAGGAGAAGATAAGGACAGGGTAAAACTCTCTCCGGAAATCATTCTTTATTCTCTGGATCATATCCAGGATCATGCCATAGAGGCCTGCACCATATCCATTAACGATCCGGAACTCTTCTTCGATACTATTCCGCTCTTTTTCATCTACGGATCAGAACTTTTCCAGATTCATGGACCCAAACTCTCTGCCATCAAGGCCATGAAGAAGTTGATCCACCAGAAAAACGGGCTGAATCTTAAACGGAGCACCCTGCCAGAACTCCTGGAATGGGAAGAAAAAACAGGTATCCAGGGAACTCTAGATATTTCCGAAGAGATAGCCCCGAAAAGGATCGAGAATGAGCTGCCAAAGCTGAAGCTGATTATTGAAATAGAGGGAGACCATATAACTGCAGAGCCCTTTTTCATCTATGGCCCTCATGAAATCGCCAGTTCCAGTGATCAGACTCAGATACTTGACACCAACTCTTGGGTACTGATTCAGCGTAATTTTAATGCCGAACAGGAACTCCTGGACATGGTTCGGAAACATGGCATTGATCTGAACATCAATTCGATACAGATCCCCCTGAGCCATGCAACCGAGCTACTGGACAGGCTCGACCAGCAAGGAGTAATCCTTCAGACCCGGGAACGGAAACCGTTCATCCCAGGTAAGGTATCCAGGTTTACCATCAGATCTGGAATCGACTGGTTCGATCTGGATGGAACCATTGAGTTTCACGGAGAATCCATATCTCTTCCTGAGATGGTGGAGGCCTATCTCAAGGGCTCGAGGACAATACAACTCAACTCGGAACAGATAGGGATCCTGCCATCTCGGTGGATCGAGAACCACCTTGCCCTTCTCAAGATGGCCGATAGAGGTTCAGGGCATGAGAAGAGTCTCAGATACCACTCTTCCCAGGCCCTTCTTCTTGATGCTCTGCTTCAGGAAGATAGTGGCACAGGAGAATCCGGCAACATAGAGATAGATAACAGGTTCGAAAACCATGTAAAAAGATTGAAATCCTTTGATGGTATAAGGCCAATACCTGCGCCCAAAGGATTCCGGGGCAGACTCAGGCCATACCAGATGGAGGCACTGGGCTGGTTCAGATTCCTGGAACAGATGGAGTTTGGCGGCATCCTCGCAGATGATATGGGGCTTGGAAAGACAGTGCAGATACTGGCCTGGCTATGTTCCCGCCCAGGAAAGAGAAAAGATAGTCCCTCCCTGGTAGTGGCGCCTACCTCCTTGATATTCAACTGGATCAATGAGGCAAAGAAATTCACGCCTGACCTGAAGGTACTGAGCTACACAGGGACAGACAGAAAGACAAACCTTGAGGAGTTTTCTGATCACCACCTGATTATAACTTCATACGGAATAATGCGCAGAGACATAGAGGTATTGAAGGAGATAAGATTCAACTATCTCATACTCGATGAGAGTCAGGCCATCAAAAACCCTGATTCAGTGGCAGCAAAGGCTGCCCGCCTCTTAGACGGGGCACATCGACTATGTTTGACAGGAACGCCTCTGGAAAACCATGTAGGGGAGTTATGGAGCCAGATGGCCTTTCTCAATCCAGGGCTCCTTGGGTCCAGAAACCAGTTCTTCAACAACTATGTAAAACCGATAAACAACGAGGATCAACAGGCCCTTTCCATGCTCCAGACACTGGTAAAACCATTTGTTCTCAGGCGCACAAAGGAGGAGGTTGCAGCCGAGCTCCCCTCAAAGGTTGAAAAACTCATACTGTGCCCGATGACAGAGGAACAAGAGCAGGTATACGCAACCATCAGGGATCACTACCGGCAAGAGATCACAGAGAGCATCAACCAGGTAGGCACAAACCGGACAAGATTCAAGGTCCTGGAGGGTCTGCTGAGACTGAGACAGGCTGCCAACCATCCTGGACTGGTTGGTGCCGATGCACCCTCTGGTAAATTTAACAGGCTGATCTGCCTCATTGAAGAAACCCTTGCCACAGGCCACAAGGCCCTGATCTTTTCCCAGTTCACCAGGATGTTGGGTTTCATCAAAGAGGAGCTGGACAGCAAGGGTATCTCCTATGAATACCTGGATGGCAAGGTACCGCAAAAGGATCGGGAGGCCAGAGTGAGCAGGTTCCAGATGAATGAAGAAGCTCCTCTCTTTCTCATCAGCCTGAAGGCAGGTGGCCTTGGGCTTAACCTGACTGCAGCAGACTATGTTTTCATAGTGGATCCATGGTGGAATCCCGCTGTGGAGCTTCAGGCCATAGACCGCAGCCACAGGATCGGCCAGAAAAAGACCGTGGTAACATACAGGCTTATCTCCTCCAACACTGTAGAGGAGAAGGTGACCAGACTCCAGGACAAAAAGAAAAAGATCGCCGGTTCGGTCCTCAGTGGCAGCAAGGATATGATATCCCGGCTCTCGCCTGAAGATCTGGCCATACTCTTTTCATGACTTCTCGCGCCCTACATACTACTGACTATTCAAGCTGCGGCACTCCAGCTGATCACACAGGATTGGGAATCCCTGTATTCCTGAAAAGGATCGACATACCAGATGCTACCATTTCTGACACAGAAAGATCCTGTCCATCTCCGGAGCTCCTGGAAAGGGAGACAGATGACCTGTTGAACCGGCTGAACATAGGTAATCTCCACGGCAGAAACATATTGGTGAAACCCAATCTCGTAAAGCCTGGTGACCCGCTCAGCGTCACATCCCCTGAAATGATACTGGCCCTCTGTAAAATACTCAGGGATTACGGGGCTCAGATAACTGTGGCTGATTCACCTGCCTTTGGTACAGCCAGGATAGTTCTGAAGAAGCTGGGTATATTGGAAATGCTGGATGGTATGGGCATTGACCTCAAACCTCATTCAAGACCTGTACCAGTGAGACTGCCCTGCGGTATAACAGCAGGGGTATCTGAATATGCCCTGGAAACCGACCTGATAATCAATCTACCCAGACTCAAGGCCCATTGTCAGATGGTTCTGACATGCGCAATGAAGAATCTTTTCGGAACAGTATCAGGATTCAGAAAGGCATGGTATCACACAAAATACGGCCATGACATGGAACTCTTTTGTGACATGATAATCGATCTCAATGAAATCCTTCCGAAAACGGTTACAGTTCTGGACGCAGTTGTTGCCATGCATGTAACAGGGCCTGCCGGCGGTGATCCCTTTCCCATGGGCCTGCTTGCAGGGTGTGCTGATGCCATAGCCATAGACAGGGCTGCGTGCGAAATCATAGGGATTGGGCCGGAGATGGTTCCTCTTCTGAGACAGGCACAGAAACGGCACGGTCCATCAGCGTCAACAGATCTCACTAACTTGATATTTCCTCTGCTTAAACCATCTGATTTTCCAGAGGCCCGTAACTTCATCCTTCCAGAGGAACTGAAGCCCCTTACCTTCAGTCCATTACGCCTGATACATGGGCGGCTGAGATCCCTTCTCAAAAAGATATTCCAGTGAGGGTTAAGGGGCACAGTCAAAAAATGAATAGAGATTCACAACATCCCTCCTGAAAAACAGAGCAAAATAATCCAAAAACTGATAACAACTATCTAATTTCACAATATTTTTATTTTTTTCAAATCAATGTTTGCACACTAAGTTTTTTTATGTTAGTTTTCGCAAACCTTCTCAAAACTGAATAGTTCTTAAAAAGAAAATTCAGTTTTCAGCAGACATTCTTTGGTGGAAGACTGATGGTCAACAACCTTAATTTGAAAAGATTTTTTCTGCATCAACACCCTCATTACTCAACAGATAAAACCGCTCCGAAAGCGGCTGCCAATATCTTTGCGCACCTCAACCATGGCAGTTTGAACAGAAACAGGTCTCACCAAAGACCCACTGAACTCATTGGTACCACAGACCATGGGTCTATCAGACCTCTCAGATATATCAAATGGCATCATACCGCTTATAGCATCACAACTATAAATTTTCACCAGAAGGTTTAAGGAGCATCTATGGATCCCAATGCAGTAAATGGAGCAAGCGCATTGATTCATGGGCCTACCGCTGAGGTCCTCAATATCCTGAGTGAGATGATCTTCATATTCTGCGGAATCAAGGCCCTGTTTCACAAGAACCTGAAGAGGGTATTCCTCTTTGCACTGGTTGGCCTGGTAGTGGAACTACGGTCATCCCTCACGGTAGATTCACACTTTGCGTTATCTGCATTCCTTTTCCATGTCTTCAACTATTCAATCATCTTTGTCCTTGTTTTCCTTGTGGCAAAAACTCTGTGCGAAAAGGCTGGTACAGAGAAGCTTACAGAGATGAGGGGCGTGGCCAGGGTCCTTCCCCGCCTTACCATTCCAATGGGGATTGGCCTTTTTGCCATGATGGGGCTTCCTCCATTCTCATCATTTTTCAGTAAATTTCTTCTGGTATTTGCCTTTGTAGATTCTGGAAAGCTTTACAACTCCATTCTACTTGCTGCAGGAGAACTGCTCTATTTCCTGGTGTTTATAAGGGTGTTTCGATTCCTCTTCCTCGACAAATATAACGGCAAGCCCCTTAAAGATGATTTCACCATTCCCAAACTTGCTCCACTTTATGGTCTGGTGGTGTTCATCCTGATCGGTGGATTGGCGCCCGCCCTGGCCTTCAAACCATTTGCATTTTTGTCCGGGGTGCTGGGAGCATCAGCAAAGGGGGCACCTCCCCTGAGCATATCATGGCCCATCACGGTAGTAATGATGATCTTCGGCGCCATTGCAATATACTTTACCGGCCAGAAGATAAACAATAACAGGATTAGCGCACTGGCTGCATCAGCTCTATGTCTTGTCTCCATGATCCCTCTCGCTGCCTGTGATGCTGACATATACAGCAAGAGCTTCGCCTTTCTGGTTCTGTTCATGGGAGTGCTTCAGTTCACATATTCAGTAAGTTATATGGAACACTCCCATAAACAGTACCGGTTCTACTGTTTCTTTTTGCTGATGATGGCTGGACTGGTGGGTGTCTGTCTGGCAAAGGACTTGTGGAGCATGTTCTTCTGGTGGGAGATAATGAGTGGCTGGGTGCTCTATATAGCCCTGATCCATGAGGAAGACGCCTTCTCTGTCCAGGAGGCAAGCAAGTATTTCACATACAACTACTTTGGAGCAGCTATTTTAACTGTTGCAGTAGCAGCTGTATATGAGGAGACCAGGACCCTCAACCTTGAGCAACTGGTCCAGAGTTACGTCTTCACCGAGGCAGGTGCTGTTGCAACAGCCCTGCTCACCTTCGTATTTCTTATGAAAGCCGCACAATTACCTTTCCGTATCGATTTTCAGATGCATCCCAAACCGGCACCAACGCCTATCAGCGGCTACATCTCCTCCACTGTGCTGAAAAGTGGCCCCTTCATGATGGTGAAGATATTTTTTGTTGCCATGGCTGCAGGTGCTGTGAGTTCCAAACTGTTCACTCTGGCCCAGATCCAGCATGTAGCTGCATGGATAGGCGCCATTACCATAGTTATGGCAGCATCCTTTGCCCTGCTGACCAACAGCATGAAGAGACTCCTGATTTTCCATACTGTCAGCCAGTTGGGGTATGTTGTCCTGGGCTGTGCACTGATGACCTCTATCGGTCTGGCAGGCGGTCTGATGCACTTTGTAAACCACATGTTCTTCAAAAATCTGCTGTTCCTCTGTGCAGGTGCAGTCTTCATCGCTACAGGCACTGATCGTATGGATCAGTTGGGTGGCCTGGCAAGGAAGATGCCCATAACATTCTTCTGTTTCATGGTTGGAACCCTGGCCATCTCAGGTGTGCCCCTGTTCAACGGATTTGTGTCCAAATGGATGATATATCACGGCTGCATGGATTCCGGCTTTATTGGTCTTGCAATAGTCTCACTCTTTGGAAGTGTGCTCACTCTTGCCTCTTTTATAAAATTCATGCACTCTGCCTATCTCGGTCAGCTCAGTGAAAAGCTGCAGGATACCAAGGAGGCCTCATGGTACATGTTGGCTCCAATGCTTGTCTTCACTACTCTCTGCATATTGCTTGGTATCTTTCCCGGGGCAGTCATGTCAACCATGAACAGCATCCTTACACATTTCAACCTTGAACCACTTGCTTACTCACCGGGAATGATCGCCTACCAGGGAGCTGCACTTAACACACTTCAACTTTCAGCACTGCTCATAATTGCAAGTGTAGTTGCCTGGCTGCTATACAAGGCAATCAATACCAAAACCCGTGCTACTCATGTATATGTGTGCGGTGTCGGTGATCTAACCCATTCAGATGCCCACGTATCATCTGTGAACTTTTATGAAGATGCCAAAAAGTTCATTAAGGCCGTGGTTAGAATTACCAAGAAATCAATAGGACTCCAGGGGGAATACGTTGAGCGCTAGTCAAATATTCAACTTTTTCATCTGTCCAGGCGGTATATTCGCCATCTTTTTTGGACTTGTACTGGTGAGCCTTGAACGGATTGCAGTGGCGAGGTTTCAGGGCAGAGTTGGGCCGCCGATATTTCAGAACATATTTGACGTGATCAAGTTGATCACCAAGGAAGTTATGATCCCCAAGGATGCCACCAACAGGTTTTTCTTCCTGCTGGCCCCTGTATTCGGTTTTGCCGGAATGGTTGCAGCAGTCTCAGTCATTCCTGTTGCAGGGGTCTCTTCAGGACTTGGGGCGAACAGCGACCTTATTGTCCTGATATATCTGCTGGCACTTCCAGCGGTGTCCCATATCCTTGGAGGAAGTTCCTCTGGTTCAACTTATTCTGCCGTTTCCGTTTCCAGGGAAGTTGTGTTGATGTTTGCCTATGAAATCACCTTTATTATAGTCATCTTCACAGTGGCCCTGGCAGCTGGCAACGGGAATGGGGCCGTTTTCTCCCTGCAGCAGATCGTTGACTATCAGTTGACCAACGGTTCATTCATCTCGGATCCAAGGATGTTGCCGGCACTGTTCGCATTTCTCATATTCATGCTGGCTACCCTGGAGGTACCTCCCTTCCACATTGCAGAGAATGATGCCGATGTCATCAAAGGGTATCTCATGGAGTACAGCGGCAGGCCTCTTGCACTGTTTGAGATGACACACGCCCTCAAGCTCCTGGTATTGATTACAGTATTGCAGATATTCTTCTTTCCCGGTATCGCTGCCAACAACCCTGTGGCAAACCTGTTGTGGTATATGTTCAAGTCAGGAGTGATTGTTTTCCTCATAGCATTGATCCATGCCTGCATGGCCAGTTTCAGGGTTGATCAGGCGTTCAAGTTTCTGTTGACCGTTCCTGTTGTTCTGGCACTTGCCAGCCTTGGAATGGTCCTGTTTCTGTAGGAGTCTATATCATGCTGTTGTCAAAATATGCTACCAAATCACCGTGGCTCTTCAGGATCAATACAGGTTCCTGTAACGGGTGCGATGTTGAACTTGCAACCACTGCACTAATTCCCCGCTTTGATGTGGAGAGACTGGGCTGCAAATACACCGGCTCGCCTAAACATGCTGATATAGTCCTGATAACAGGACCTGTTACAGCAAGGTCTGAAAACTACCTTAAAAGGATGCTGGTCGAAATTCCCGAGCCCAGAGTAATCGTTGCTATCGGGATATGTGCCATAAGCGGCGGTGTGTTCAAGGACAGCTACTCCATCCGTGGTCCAGTGGACAAATATGTGGACGTTGATGTCAATGTCTCCGGCTGTCCTGTGAGGCCTCAATCAATACTGGACGGCGTTGCAAAGGCCATAGAGATATGGAAAGAAAAGATTGAACAATTTCATGAGGGTTAACTGATGGCTGGCTTTTTCAAACAGGCAATAAGGAATTTCGTACTGGGTCCCACTACAGATCCATATCCATTTGGAGAGACCTTTCTTCCCGAAACCTACCGGGGGATTCTTACCTATGACAGCGATCTCTGCATAGGATGTTCGACCTGCGAACATGTCTGTCCTACAAATGCCATAAAAGTGGAGGAGAAAGAGGACGGTAGCGGAATCTCCTTTGCATTCTGGATGAACACATGCACCTTTTGTGGAAACTGTGTCTTTTTCTGTCCCACCAAGGCTATAACACAGGCACCTAATTTCCATACAGCCCGGCCGCAGGATGAGAAATATGAACTCACTGCAAATGGAGAAGTCAATCTTGTCAAATGTGCAGAGTGTGACAAGATGATCCCGCCCTTTAACGAAATCCTGCTGGAGCGCGCTTATGGAGAAGTCACTGATGAAATAAGAATGAAAGCTGCCCTCTGCCCAGATTGCAGGAGAAGGCTACATTTCGAGAGGTTATATCTATGAAAAGACAGACTCATCAGCTTGTATTGGCCATTCTGGCCGATCTTGAAGTTTACCTGAAGACAGAACTCGATAATGTAGTCATCTATGATGATGGCCGCGGCAATGAGGACGTCTTTTTCAGGATTACTGAAAAGGAGCATCTGCCACTGGTTGCCAGTCTGGTTAAAAAATATAATGGCAGGCTTGTAACCCTGACTCCCAATGTCATAGATGATGAGACCCATGAGCTGGTATATCATTTTGATATAGAGGGGTTACTCATAAACTGTACCATCACCGTTACTGACAAAAAGATCCCCTCCATAACTCCCATCCTAAAGAGTGCAGACTGGACGGAGCGGGAGATGAAAGATCTCTTTGGCGTTGTGCCTGAAGGACATCCGAATCCCAAACGCCTGATCCTTGATGAATCCCTGGCAGAAGGTGTATTTCAGGAATATATAGGTCTTTCCGACGCAATGGCTGGAGCAGCAACAAACAAACTTTGGGAACATATCAATGAAGCCAAAAGAAAAAGAGATTAAAAAGAGTTACAGAGCCCCTATAGGTCCTATCCACATCGCCCTGGAAGAACCTGTTTATTTCAAACTTGATCTCCAGGGAGAAACGGTCAAGGGAGTAGATATCCTGAGTGGTTTTGTTCACAGAGGGATGGAGGCACTGGTCCTGAGAAGGAACTATCTTCAGAACATGATCATCACTGAAAGGACCTGCTCTCTCTGCTCCAATAATCATCCGTTCACCTACATTCTTGCCGTGGAGAAGATAGCAGACATAACGCCTCCTCCACGTGCCCAGTATCTCAGGGTGATTGCAGATGAGATAAAGAGGGCTGCTTCTCATCTCATCAACATCAGCCTTCAGGCCCACCTGATAGGCTTTCACTCACTCATGACCCAGACCATGGAGACCCGGGAAATACTCCAGGATATCAAGGAGACCATCTGGGGCAACAGGATGGACCTTAGTGCCAACACAATTGGCGGCGTCAAATATGATCTGGACCAGGAGAGACAGAAATATCTGATAAAGAAACTCACACAGATCCGGAAACCTTTAAAGCGGGTTCTGAACATATTCAAGACCAACAGTATGGTCCGACTCAGGACAGAAGGTGTTGGGGTAATTCCCAAGGAAGATGGACTCCGCCTTGGCATAGTCGGCCCATGTGCCAGGGGAAGCGGCATCAACAACGACATCCGCGATATCAATCCCTATGCGGCATATCCGGATCTGGACTTCGAGGTGGTACTGGAGCATGGCTGTGATGTCAGATCCAGGACACTGGTCCGCGTAAGGGAGGTTTATCAGGCAATCAACCTGGTGGAGCAGTGTCTAAAGAAGTTGCCTGACGGGCCGGTCCGCACCCCCAACCTCCCCCGCATCAACGAGGGTGAGGGAGTGGCCCGTACAGAGGCGCCCCGGGGTGAGCTGTTCTACTATGTAAAATCCAACGGATCAGACAAGCCTGAACGGATTAAATGGCGTGTGCCTACCTACATGCACTGGGAGGCACTCACGGTGGCCATGCCTGGAAACAAATTGGCAGACACTGCAGTTATATTCAACAGTATCGACCCCTGTATCTCCTGTACGGAAAGATAGAGAAATGGCAAACAATATAGCTATGGAAAAGATACCCCATAAATTTGTCTATTGTGATACCGAGCTCTGTATAGGCTGTGGAATGTGTATGGTCAAGTGCTCAACTGGTCACTTTGGAATCACAAAAAAACAGGCCAAGGAGCTTGGGATCAAACTCATATCCAGAAACTGGGTTATAAAGATCAAGGAACCCAAGGTCAGGGCCATGGTAGCTTGCCGGCACTGTGAGGATTCTCCATGCGCCAAGGCATGTCCAATCGGTATCATCGAAGTAAAAAATGGCATGGTTCGGGTAAACGAAGAGGATTGTAGCGGATGCGGAACATGCCAGATGGTATGTCCCTACGGAGCAATAGAGGTCCATCCTGTTACAGATCCTGAAACCATGATCACCCGAAACATCGCACTGAAATGCGATCTCTGTTATGGAGAGGAAAAGCAGGCCTGTATTGCCTCATGTAAATTCAAGGCGCTTTCCCTCATGACCTGGCATGAATTCGAGGAAAAACATAAAAACATGTAGTGTTGACACCGTATCGTTTCAGCAATGTACTACATAGACATGAAAAACTTTGACAACAATAGTTGACGGATATTTACAAATATCTTTTTGAAGTATCAGAAACTGAAAAAGGACTCTCTCATTCACATTACAAGCCTCCAAAAAGGGGCCTTCATACTGGCCCCTTTTCCTTTCGAACATGCATGAGTTCTCCATAGTCCAATCTCTTATTGCCACCTGCAAAAGGGTGGCAAAGGAACATGAAGCAGATGAGGTGCTTGAAATCCACATCACAGCCGGTCGTCTCGCTGGCATAGAACCGCACTTCATTGAAGCAGCCTTCGAGATCCTTCGTGAAGGCACTATATGTGAAAACAGTTCCCTCCATGTGGATATTCAGGAGATAGAAGCCCTCTGCAACTCATGCCAGACCAACTTTTCTGTGAAAAATTTCAGGTTTGTCTGTCCCAGTTGTGGAGGAGACAACATAGAGATAACCAAAGGAAAGGGGCTGATCATTGACCATATTGAGCTGAGATAGGATGACAACTGTAATTCCTGTCTCCTCCATGATATACTTTCCCGCAGTAAATCCGTTTAAAAAAACAGATTCAGAGGACTATACCCAATGAACATTCCTCTTCTTTATGATACCGTCATCATATTTGGTATAGCCGTTGCTGTCCTGTTCCTATGCCATAAATTCAGAATCCCTTCCATTATCGGTTTTCTCATAACCGGATTCATAGCCGGCCCTTATGGACTTGGCTTGGTTAACGAAGTCCATGATATAGAAGTGCTGGCGGAGATAGGTGTAGTACTGCTTCTCTTCACCATTGGTATAGAATTTTCCCTCAAAGAACTTCTCAAAATGAAAAAGATGGTGCTGGCCGGAGGAGCCCTCCAGGTCACTGTGACCACCATACTAATATATCTTTTGGCAAGGCAGTTTGATTTCTCCCAGCCACAATCACTCTTCTTTGGATTCCTGGTAGCATTGAGCAGTACTGCCATAGTCCTTAGACTTCTTCAGGAAAAGGCCCAGATAGAGAGCCCGCATGGTAGAACAGCCCTCTCCATCCTGATATTCCAGGACATAATCATAGTACCCATGATCCTTATCACCCCATTTCTGGCAGGTGCTGACAACACCTCTGGGACTACTGCCCTCATTATGTTGGGTAAGGCTGTCCTTATCCTGGCATTTGTAATAGTTGCTGCCAAATGGCTCATACCATCCATACTCTTCCAGGTAACAAAGACCCGGAGCAGTGAATTCTTTCTTCTGACACTGGTGGTCATCTGTTTTGGCATTGCATGGCTAACATCCTTGGCCGGCCTTTCCCTGGCACTGGGAGCATTCCTGGCAGGACTGATCATATCTGAATCTGAATACAGCCACCATGCACTTGACAATATCATCCCCTTCAAGGAGATATTCACAACATTCTTCTTTGTTTCCATCGGGATGATGCTGGACATCTTCTCATTTCTTGCCCATCCCTTTACCATTATCTTCTCTGCAATGGGGATAATGTTCCTGAAGGCTATTGTCATAGCCATTATAGTAGTCTCTTTGGGCCTGCCGCTTCGCACCGCCCTTATCACCGGCTTGTCACTGTGTCAGATTGGAGAATTTTCATTCGTGCTTTCCATCTCTGGCCTGGAACACTCTCTGCTTTCTCAGGAGATGTATCAAACATTTTTGGCCATCTCCATAACTACAATGGCGGCGACCCCGTTCATCATGGCTGTAGCCCCAAGGATAGCATCGTTCATCAACAACCTGCCAATACCTGACAGTCTGGCACGGAAAGATGCTGTCAGCCAGGGAGAACTCCCTGCGCAGGTAAAGGATCATTTGATAATCGTGGGATTCGGTCTTACCGGTCGAACCGTTGCCAGAGCGGCCAAGAGTGCCGGAATCCAATACGTCATAATAGAGATGAATCCAGAAACCGTCAGAACGGAACGAAAAAATGGAGAGCCTATCTATTATGGCGATGCCACACGCAAGGCAATACTGAACCACCTAAATATACAGGGTGCCAGGCTCATGATAGTCGCTATAAATGATCCTGTTGCAACACGAAAAACTACCGGGTTGAGCAAACAACTCAATCCCAAGATACACATTATTGTCCGCACGAGATTTATCCTTGAAATGGAACCACTTTATAAAATCGGTGCCGATGAGGTAATAGCCGAAGAATTCGAGACGTCCATAGAAATCTTTGCCAGGGTACTGGCCAAATATCTGGTTCCACGGGAGGAGATAGAGAAGGCCATAGCACGGATACGATCAGAAGGATACAAAATGCTTCGTGAGCCTCTGCCTGCCAAAAGTGATGGATTCCGTCTCATGAATATCATTCACGATCTGGAGATCACCGGGATCAAGATACCTGCTGATTCAGCCATAACAGGGAAAACCCTCGGAGAGATAGATATAAAGAAAAAATTCGGTGCCTATGTTGTTGCAATTCGAAGGGGTGAGAAGACTATACTCAATCCTGATGCTCAAGCTCCTGTACTCCATGGAGATATCCTGTTCCTGCTTGGAGAACCTGACAAGATCGCAGATACATGCAGATACATTTCCAGTGACCATAAAGATGATCGTAATAAGAGGAAGACGTAATCAGATCCCTGCACTCGTTCCCACAGGTCGGTCTTTCGGTCTCAAGCCACCCCTCTACCAATTCCACCTGCCACTATGCCATATCCCTGGATGGACTTTATCATAAAAAGACTTATTTTTTACTTAGAACATTATCTCTTTCTTTTCAGTGCACAAGCGGAACAACAGATATCACAACAGAGAGAGGTGATCTATGGACAAGGGAACCTATGGAAGAAGGGACAGACTGGTAAAGGAAAAACGCCACGACCCCTATATGGAACGGGAAAAATGGCCGGATCCCACGCTTTGCACAGAGTGTGGCGCACTCTTTACAGGCGGCAGATGGACCTGGCAGCGGCCACCTGAAAAGGTGAACAGGGCCCTCTGTCCAGCATGCCAGAGAACAAGGGACAGACTTCCTGCCGGGACCATAGAACTTAGCGGCGATTTTCTACAGGATCAGAGAGATGAGATCATGAATCTCATCAAGAACCAGGAAAAGATGGAGAAAACCGAGCGACCAGTCGAAAGAATAATGGAGATCAAAGAGGAGAATGGAAAACTCACCATTCTCACTACTGGAATCCATGTTGCCAGGAGGATAGGTGAGGCGATCTTTCGTGCCTATCAGGGAGAGTTTGACTTCAGCTATGGAGATGGAGAGAAAACCATTCAGGTGAGATGGCACCGGGATTGATCAGGCTGTGTCAACTCAAGAATACCATTACTAACAAAATAATAATAAATGGAGGCAGAAGGAGCAGAGTCCACTGCCTCCTCTTTTTTGCTGTTTTCCTTATGGAAAAGGTAAACCAAGAATGAAAAAAGCTGG
>JALSKY010000105.1 GCA_026988585.1 Deltaproteobacteria bacterium | reverse complement strand
ACCAGAGGGGCCCCATCCATATAAAGGGTTGGAATAAACAGGGGCATGGGCAGCTCTTCTATGATGCGATCCATGTTAAGGATATTCTTGGGAATTTCATGCATTTCGTCGGGCCTCAGCGGAGCGTAGATCTCTATGGAATCATGGTAGTCGTTCAGTCCCATGTCATTGAGTCTGGAGCGCCTGAGTTTCAGGGCCTTTTCCCTGTTTTCGGTCCAGGTGTTCCAGAGATATGTCTCCATAACATCACGGTAGATTGATGGAGATGTCTCCAACAGGTTGGATATGAGCATGGCAGCGGCAGGAGCTATCCTCTCATTGGTGAACGCAATGTAATAGGTATTGTCGAGAGTGAACGGCGGCAACCTGTCCTTTGCCTCCTGAATGTCCATGTCATCCGGTCTTTTGACAACTCTGGCTACCAGCGGCAGAATAGAGGCAAAGATCCACTGATCCCTGTTGTGCAGCCATTTTATCCAGGTCTGATTAAAATCTTGTCCCAGTTCGAACAGTATCAACAGCCATGAAAGCACCTTTTCAGGGATAATCTCATCTCTCTGCCACCAATCAAGATCAAGGAAAAACTGGATCTGTTCAGGTAATGCCAGTTCCAGGAGATAGAGGGATGTTTCAGGTCCTGTACTCTTTACTGTCCAGAACAGTTCCTGATTTGGCATTGCCTGTACCAGCTCTCTGGATTGGGGCGAGCTGAGAAGCAGCTCTGTCCGTTGATCCCAGGCTGCGGTCAGCACCTCGGCCAGCTGTTGTTCAAGGGGCAAGGCAGCCATCTGCCGTTCCACAGCAGGATCTTTTTTGAAAGGTTTTGGGAGTTGATGCCCGTTACCCCTTCTCTTTTTTTCTCTGAGTTGTGCAGTCTTTTTCTTCTGGTCAGTCAAGTTATTGTCCATTGTTCCGATAGAAATAAAAGGATATTATCCATGCGTTTCTTGGGGATGTAAAGATCTTAATCATTTCCGGACGGTATAACAACGGGGCCTTGAAGAATGGTAAACGTCAAAGAGATCGACAGAAAGATCAGGATCCTCATAGCAGAGGACGAGGAAAATATAGGTGATCTGCTGGTAGAACTGTTGGAGAGCCCGGACAGAGAGATAGTCCTGGCCAGAAATGGCAGAGAGGCCATGGACCATCTGGAGAAGGCCTCTTATGATCTGCTGATTACTGATCTTATGATGCCTGAGGTGGATGGCATGGAAGTGCTGACTGTAGCAAGAAGGCTCTATCCAGAGATTATGGTGATCATCATAACAGGTTATGCCTCTCTGGAGACCGCTATTCAGGCAGTGAAACAAGGTGCTTACGACTATCTCCGAAAACCCTTCAGGCTTGAAGAACTCAAGATAAGTGTTGAAAACGCATGTGAAAAGATAATCCTCAAGCGGGAAAATGCTGCTCTGTTACAGAAGATATCAGGAGGTCTTCCTGAAAAGGATGGGGATCAACCGGTTCTCAAACCTGCTCCTTTTGCGATAGATTCTGAGAGGGTTAAAGAGGATGAAAATGGAGAAAAGGGCCTTGCCGGAGACAGTATTATCGGTCCAGATTGGGTGCACCCTGATTATTTCAAATCTGACCGGCCTGATGCCAGAATGGTCCTGGATGAGTTGGAGAGGCTGGGCAATCTCCTGAATCAGGGCCTTATCACCCAGGAGGAGTTTGCACTTCTAAAGAAAAAACTGTTCAACAGAATTTAGGGGTGGCATAGGGTGGCCTCCAGGTCTCAAAGGGACGATACTATTCCTGCCTTTAATGAATACGCCAATCGACCCTGGCGGTTCATGATTGTGGATGATGATCCTGTCATTGCCCAAAAGATCAAGGGTTATCTCTCCTTTATGGGAGATTTTGAAATTCTCTACAGCCCCAACGGTCCAGATGGTCTTGCCACGCTCCAGAAAGATCAGGATATAGATTTTGTGTTTGTGGATATCATGATGCCTGGCATGGGGGGAGTTGAATTCCTCTCCAGACTCAAGGCAAATGACAGGGAGATTGTTGCAGCCGTCATTACAGGTTCCCCCTCCATGGAACTTATCGTGGATACCATGCGTGCAGGGGCTTCAGACTTCCTTTCAAAGCCCTTCAAGTTTGACCAGTTCCAGATAACAGTGAAACGGATGATAAGGGAGCGCTCTCTTATCCTGGAAAATCGCAGTCTCTCGCAAGAGGTCAAGATGAAGGCCGCTCTTGAAGAGATAAATCGAAAACTGGAGAAAAAGGTTGAGGAACAACGTGTTCTGTTTGCCATTAGTGATGCCTTGGGAAAAACCAAGAGCACTTCAGAGCTATATTCCACCCTGGTCAATATGGCAGCTGCTCTAACAGAGGCAAACCAGGCATTCCTGTGGATATTGAACCATCAGAATGGCACTCTGACACTTATGGCCTCCAAGGGGCCATACGACAGGTCTCTTGCTGAAATACCCATGGAAAGCTCCAACCATCCCTGTGTTAAAGTGGTTCATGATGGAGTGGCCCTGATAATTGACAGAAAATCCGGCGAAGATGGAACGGATAATGGTATGTTGATACGGCACTTCGCAGGAGATGAACTTGTACTGGTTCCCTTCCATATTCGAGACGAGCTTTTTGGGATCCTTGGAGTGTCTGGAGGAACCGATCAGGGACTCAGTGCCGAAGAAACACTGTTTCTGTTGCATCTTCTTTCAGAAAGGGCCAGCCTTACAGTTGAAAATCTCCTTTTATATGATAGCATTCTCTTTAATCTTCACGCTACCTTGCGTGCGCTGGTTCGCTCTCTCGAAGCAAAGGATCCTTACACCAAACTCCATTCCGAGCGGGTTACAGATCTTGCGTTGAGGATAGCAGAAGAGATGGGATGTTCGCCGGAGAGCATTGAGTCCTTGAGATTTGCAGGCCATCTGCACGATATCGGCAAGATAGGGATCCG